>CBFHQV010000096.1:0-2689 GCA_965658055.1 Luminiphilus sp.
CACAATGACACGGCGGTCATAGGCTGCTCCTCAGTGATGGCGACAGGGGCCTCATCGCTGTTCGTTTCTTGGGTGTGTGCGGGAAAAAAGCGGGTGATTGCCGCGAGGCCCGGAAGGAGGGCAATCAGGCTCAAATAGACCGCACTGAACAGATTGTCAGCAGCTGTCGCCGCGGAGAAAAACGAGGCGTCCTGATTGAGCCCCGTGATTTCACCCAGGGCAGCGTAGTTCACTGAGCCGCCAATGTAGGTCGAGGCGAAAAGTCCCACGACGGCCGCCTCCCGGGACGCTTCGGGGACACCAGAGCCTGTGCCCAGGCCGCTTAAGTCAAGCATGAGGGCGGCGATGGTCACCCCAGCGACAGTTCCCACCGTCGCTAGCAGAAAGGCACCGGTCGTTCGGGAGGCTTCAGTCACAATGCGCCGCAGATCGGCCTGAAACAGAAACAGTGGAATAAGCAGCGGCACGATATAGGTAAAAATAAAATCGTAGGCGGGTGCGCTGTGGGGAATGAGCTTAAGATTACTGGCCGCAATGGCGCCCAATATCACGATCACCGTACCCGTGACCTGGGCACCGAGGCGGGTTTTGGCGAGTAGCATGGAGCCGCCCGACAGCACCATCAGGGCGGCGATTACGGCAATTGAGTTATCAGCGGGAATAACAGACACGACGACCAGGCTGCCTCTTCTTGTTGTTTGCAGCAGCCCCCTTGGCCGACCACTTTCTACGCTTAAGGATAGACGATGTCAGGCAATTCAGGCTAGGTTGTGCCTATGAATGAACATATAAATTGGCGCAGTCGTTTGGAAACCGCGCTCAAGGCCAATCGGCGAGATGCCCACAGTCGTTACTTCCAGCTAGCCACTGCCGGTCTTGATGGTTCGCCTCAGTGTAGAACGGTGGTTTTTCGAGGATTTTCGGCAGATGACGATCATTTGTTGGCGATCACCGATGCGCGCAGTCAGAAGGTGGCGGAAATCGAGCGAGATCACCGTGGGCAAGTGCATTGGTATTTCGCCCGAAGCCGCGAGCAGTTCCGCCTCCAGGCCAGTCTGCGATTGTGCGACACCAGTGGTGATCAGACCGTGAGAACCGCGCTATGGGCCAAGTTGTCCGACGCCGCGCGCGCGCAGTTTTTCTGGCCTGACCCCGGGGCCCCCCTGGCGAACGGTGATTCGCTTCCGGTCACAGCAGATCCCCCGGCTAGATTTTGGGTCATCGATATCGAGCCGCGACAGGTGGATTATCTGTGGCTTGGGAAAACCCACCAGCGCATCATCAGTGAGCGGGTAGGGTCCAGCTGGCAGGAAAGGCCGGTGAACCCGTGACCGGCGGTTATGGAGCTGGCAGCGCCTTGGGGGTCTTGTGCTAGCGCAAAAGCTTCAACAGGCCGCGGCGTTACTGCAGGCCAAGGATTATCTGCAAGCGCTTGAGCTGTTGCATGCTATGGAATCTGCCGGCACCGATTCCGCTGATTTCTGGCAGCTGCTGGCCCTGGCGCAAAAAGGCTTGGAGCTGCTTAAGGAAGCTGAGGAAAGCTACCTGAGAAGCGTGGCACTTGTTCCACAACCCCACGTGCTAACAAATCTCGCCAATCTTTATCGCCAACAACAACGCCGTGAAGAGGCTGAGAGCCGGTATCAGGAAGCCCTTGGCTTGGATGCCAACCACCTGCCCGCGCGCGTTAACTACGGTCAGCTACTGCTGGAAGGCAAGCAGTTTGAGGCAGGGGCGCAGCAGTTTTCTGCGGCGCTTGAGCGCAAGCGTGACCATGTAAATGCGCAAATAGGGTTGGCGCAGGCCCTGCAGCAACTCGGAGATCAAGAGAGCGCCATGGCGCTGTTTCAGGAGGTGCTCACGGTTGATGCCAACAACCCAGCGGCACTCAACGGATTGGGTATTTCGCTAAAGACCTTGGGGTATGGCGACGAGGCGGTGCTTAGGCTACAGCAGGCGCATCAAGTGGCGCCCAATTCCGCCGAAGTACTGCTCAATCTGGCCAGCGCCTTGGCCGTTGCCGACCGGTCCGAGGAGGCGGTGGCGGCTTACGAGGCGATGCTTGTGCGGGATCCCGATAACCCCGAACTCCACGCGTATTTCAACGGTTACCTGGGTGTGATTGGCCACGCTGACTACTTGAAGTCCTACCACAGGGCGTTGCAGCGCCACCCGGGAGATCCTCGATTTGCTACTCCCCTCGCCAGAAAGTACCTGCTCGAAAATCGCGGCCAAGATGCTATTCAGGTCCTTGAGACAGCGCTTAGTGAGGGGGGAGAGCCTGCGCTTTTGCATCAGGAACTGAGTCACGTTTTGCGCGAGCAGGGCGAATTTGCCCGCGGGCTTGAATACGCCCGATCAGCCGTGGCTACAGATCCTACACCGGCCGCTGAGCGTGAGCTTGCCACGGCCATCATGGCGGCGGGGGCTGACTATCAGGAAGCGCACACATTACTGACCTCACTGGTCGAGCAGTTTCCTGTCGACCAAGGGCTGTGGGCGCTGTATGCCACAGCGCTACGCTATACCAATAACCCGAAGGCGTACCGAGCGCTGGTGGACTACGACAAGATGATTCAGGTACGGGAGATTGCGTGCGGGCAAGACTTCGTCAATCTGGCGGACTTTATCGATTTTATTCGCCAGTCGCTGCTGCGTTTGCATACCACCAAGCAGCACCCAGTCGAAC
>CBFHQV010000096.1:2789-7729 GCA_965658055.1 Luminiphilus sp.
CAATCTGGCGGACTTTATCGATTTTATTCGCCAGTCGCTGCTGCGTTTGCATACCACCAAGCAGCACCCAGTCGAACAATCGATGCTCCATGGTACCCAGACCCTGGATGATTTATTCAGCCGCCGAGACCCCGCCATTCAGCAACTGAGAGTCGCGCTAGGTGAGCAGCTGTCATCGGTGATCGCAGGGTTGCCGGCGCATAAAGACCATCCGCTTTACGGCCGCAATACCGGGCACTTTGCCTTTTCCGATTCCTGGTCGGTGCGCTTGTGGCGCGATGGCTTTCACAAAAACCATTTTCACTCCCAGGGCTGGCTGAGCAGCGCGTTCTATCTCACGGTGCCCGGAGCAGTTGATCATGGCGGTGAAGGCTGGATCAAATTCGGGGAGCCCGGCTTTAAGGCGCGGGAACCCCTTTCAGCTGACTACTGGGTGAAGCCCAAAGAAGGCTCGCTGGTCGTGTTCCCCTCGTATCTCTGGCACGGCACCGAGCCCTTGAAAACCGCGAGTGAGCGCGTGACCGTGGGGTACGACATTCTCCCGGCAGGCCCGACTCAGGAATAACAGGGCCGGAATACCCATTCAGGCATAACAGCTCAGGAAATACGCCGCTCAATACCCTCCCAGTAGGGCTCGCGCAGGACGGTCTTCAGAATTTTGCCCGAGGGGTTACGGGGCAGGGCATCAATCAATTCAAGGCGCCTCGGTATTTTGTAACCCGCCAACTTGCTACGGCAAAACTCCACCATGCTATCCACGTCGATGGCGTGGTCGGGCTTCATAACGAAAAAGGCGAGCAAGGCTTCACCATAGGTCTCATCGGGTATGCCGATCACGGCAACCTCAACAACCCCGGGAATACCCGCGAGTACGTTCTCCACTTCAACGGGGTAGATGTTCTCGCCACCACTCACGACCATGTCTTTCAGGCGGTCTCGTAAGTAAACATAGCCCTCGTCGTCCATAAAGCCAGCATCGCCGGTGAAAACCCAGCCATCTTGAATCGTCGCTTGTGTTGCCTCGGGACGGTTGTAGTACTCCACCATATTGCTCGCTGAGCGGAGGCAGATCTCACCGGTTTCATTGGCGGGCACGCGATGACCGTGCTCATCGACTATTTTGACTTCATTACCGGCACAAGCGCGGCCACAAGAGGTGAGTAGCTCGGGTTTTTCCCGTAGGGCGCGCTCATGGTCTTCTGGGGGCAGGGCGATTACCGTGCCGGTTGTCTCGGTCATACCGTAGACCTGACTGAACTCGCAGCCAAAGACCTCCATGGCCTCCTCGAGGAGGCTGACGCTGATCGGCGATGCCCCGTAGGCGATGAGCGTCAGGCTACTAAAATCATAGTCACGCACATTGGGCACCATTTTGACGATCGCTTGGATCATAGCGGGCACCATGAACATGGTGGCTACGCGTTCATTCTGAATGGCGTTTACCACGCGGATCGGGTCGAAGGCCTCATGCATAATATTGTTACACCCATGAGCGAGACCGATGTAGACCACCCCCATGCCTCCTATATGGAAAAGAGGTGCCACCACCAGGCACACAGTTCCGGGACCATAAATATTGTCGTTGGAGATAGCCATCATGTTGGTGAGCGAGCTCATGTTGCGGTGACTCAGCACGGCGCCTTTGGGTTTTCCCGTGGTGCCGCTGGTGTACAGCTGCAGTACCGGGCTCGATTCATGCAGCAGCGCGTCCCTCACCACGGGGTCGACTGTCCGCGCCAACACCTGATCGAGTTGCTGTTCGGCATCTGCGCGCGCAGCAATAAGGCGGGTGGCTCGGTCGCGACTGGCGAGCGTTTCCGTAATAACCTCATCAATGCTGTTATCGGTAACGAATAACACGGTGATCTCGGCGTCATCGAGAACAAAGGCAAGCTCGGCGGGTGCTAGCCTGAAGTTAGCGGAAACTGTCACCGCGCCGATGCGGCTCGCGCCAAGGACAACGGCGAGGTGGGCCGCTGAATTCAAGCCAAGGACGCCAACGCGCTCGCCTTCCGCAACGCCCAGATCCAACAGCGTTTGTGCTACGGCGTGAGACCGGGCGACTAGCGTGCGGTAGTCCCAGCTGTGGTCACTGGCTGCGAGGGCAGGCGAGTGGGGTCTGCGCGTGGCGTGATAATCGACCGGTTGATGTAGCAGCATGATGTGTCTCTTGTTGAGTTTTATCCGACTTCTGGCGGAGGAGAGGCGTCAAATTTGTCCCGATAGTAGCCAGAAACCCACAAAAAAGGCACCCGTAGGTGCCTTTGGTAACGCGAATCGGGGCTAGCCGCCGACGCAAGTCGCGGGATTCAATGGATCACACACGCCGTCTCCTTCCTGAACAGGATCCTCCACCTCACAGCCATAGGTCGTCACGGTGGTGGAACCATTGGGCAGTGTCAGTAGGAACGAGATTTGATCGGGATCTGCGGTGGGTTCCTCACCGTCGGCAGTGCTCACAGCGAAGGCCACGGCAAAGGCACCGGCACGATTCGAGTCGCCAATGGTCGGCGCCGGTGTCAGGACATCACAACGACCGCTGCCCTCGTAACTGATGGACGACCCCGCGGGTGGCGCATTGTTGAAAACATCCGCTACATACAAAATATAGATCTCATCTCCGTCAAGCAGATCGCGACTGTCGGGCTCATTGCGCTCATCGGCCTCTATCACCAAGAGCTCAAAGGCACCAGCATCCCTGAAAGACATGACCAATACGACTGAGTCCCTGACATTCAGCAAATCCCTGGAACAGCCTCCCGTTTGAGCTAGTGAATCAGGGCAGAGCACGCCGTTATAGAGACCGTCCGGGAGTGACGATCCTGCAGGTGCCTTTGGGGTGTCGTTAAGGTCGTAGACTCCGTTGGTATTGAAGTCAACGAAATCTTCATCAAAGCCAGCCTTACACAAATCATCGTCGGTAATAGGATCGTCACAGCCCGCTCGCTGGCTGGGTGTATGCACGCCATCCTCATTGTCATCCCTGAAGGCCTCGGGCAGGTTAGTCCAGAATTCGCCGGCATCGTAAAGCCCGTTGCCATTGCTATCCACGAAGGATTCTTCGCCGATGGTGGTTACCAAAATGGATGTTCGACCGCCTCTGGGATAGCCGGGTGGATTCACCGAGGGCGCCGCCAGGTCATCCGGACACGGGCCGCGATTCTCGTTGTGGGAGGGGCAATCGTAGTCCCAGCTATCGCCACTCACCCAACGTGTGCCCCTGATGGTGATGGGGTCGGCATAGGCGGGTAGTTTGGGGGCCTGGCTGGTCCAGTTCACCGTACAGCTTCCATCTGTAGTGACGCAGCTGCCCAAAATAGAACCAAACTCGGTGGTAAATACCGCTTGGGTATTGTCCGGCGCGGGATTGTTGTATTTGTCAGCCATTCGTACGGTAATGGCGCTGGTCACACCATCGGTATCGAAGGCTCCCTCTATGTTGAGCGTGCTTGCTGATACGCTGATGGAATCCTGATCGGGCAGTCCTGTGGTGATGACCAATTGAGTGGTGGTGGTTTGTGGCTCGTTAGGTTCACGCTGATCGTTGTCATTCAAATCGATATAGGCTGACACCCTGACCGGAGTAGCCACATTCCCTGAAAGAAGCTCTGCAACGGCAATACCATCCAAATCGGTACGATCAGTTGCAAGTCGGGATCGACTCAAGGCTTCATCTTCGGTGGAGGGATAGTCGCAAATCGATTCCCCTTCACAGGCTAGAGCAACTCCACCGACATAGGTCGAGAGAGAAAAATTAACCTGAGCGTTACGAATCGGGTTGCCGTCCAGGTCTGACACAACAAAGCGGATGGTCGATTTTTCAGGCAGGCCCGACACATTGCCGGTTTCACGAAGACCTATTATTGGCGGTAATGCCTCAATAAAGCTGATGCTCTCAGCCTCCAGCGGCGCAATGTCGATGGTGCCTGTTGCGGTAGCACCCGTAGAACTAAGCGTGGCGGTGATGTCATCAGGTCCCGAACACCCTGCCGCCGTATAGGAAACTGTGATTTGTGATGTAAAGCTAATGGGATTGTCTGGCGTCAGTGTAGCCAGATCGCTGTAAATGCAATCCGATGTGATGGTGATGGTTTCGGCCGTGCTGGTGCGCTCGTTGTTCTCATCGACTACCGCGAGTGTCAGCGCGGCGATCCCTGTAGGCGAAAGCTGCTCTGCGGGCTCTATTTTGATGACGCCTTCGATGAAGGTGCCATCATCAAAATAACCAAGCTTGCGGGTGGCCTGCACCACGTTTAATGCTAACGTCTCTGACACCGCGCCCCCTGCCAGCACTGCGGAGACGCTCACCGTGTAGGGCCCTACCCGTTCGCCCACAGTAACTTGAAACGTCGCCATTCCGTTTTCATCGGTCAGAGCATTTCCGGAGTCCGGCAAAATAGTGCCCAACTCGCCAATATCTACTGACACAATCTGGAAGACAGCTGGGGATGAGGTGCGTTGATCTTCGACCTCAACAACCAGCTCGATGGCTTCGGAAGTGCTTGCAGTGCTGATCAGCTCTCCGTCACTGTCGAGGAAGTACGCATTTAGCGTGTAGGGTAAAGACGTAGTCACTTCGAAGTTGAGTGATGCGGAGAAGCTTTCCTCGCCGACCGAGTACTCGGCGGTGAGCGTGCCGGCGCCGTCAACGCCGTCAGGAATTATGCGGAAAGTGGCCCGGCCATCGCTGTTGGTCAGCGCAGTCCCGGATTCTGGGACGATTGCCCCTATGGTCGTGGTGAGGGAAATAATGCTCTCCTGAATCGGAGCTCCCTGCGAATCGGTTAACGTCACCGAGGCATAGCCCGGTGTCAGAGGATCGACGCGGGTGATGGGTGTGCCGGTCTCATCGGTCAACGTGAACGTCAGTGTGGGTAGGGCGACGTCGATATTGAAGTTAAGTGCCGCCTCTGCAGACCCGCCGGGTGCTTCTGCGGTCG
>CBFHQV010000097.1:0-7666 GCA_965658055.1 Luminiphilus sp.
CTTGTTCATTCGCCGCGAACGTCGCATTACCTGAATGCCGCCGCGCTGTGGTTGGAGTGGGCTCACGCGGATTGGTGTGCGAGAGCCGTTGGATAAGCGCTTGCGGTTGGAGCGTTTTACCCGAAATCCCCCCAGCGTGCCGCGATCACGCTTAAGGCAACCACAGGAGCGGTTTCTGTTCGTAGTACTCTCGGCCCGAGTCGAAGGCTTTGAAATCCCGCCGCGTTTGCTGCGCTAACCTCCTCGTCGCTTAGCCCTCCCTCGGGGCCAATGAGCAGGTCAATCGATTCGGGCGACGACGACGGAAAGTCACCGCTGGCCCGATGATGCATCACCCACTTGAGTGTTCCAGTGGTCATGCCAATCCATGTCGTCAGCTGGAGCGGAGGGTTCACTGTCGGCACCCGCGCGCGGCCACACTGCTCGCAGGCGCTGATGACAACTTGCTGCCAGTGCGCCACGCGTTTTGCCAGCCGATCCGCGGGTATCTTTACGTCGACCCGTTCGCTGAAAAGCGGGGTGATTTCGCTAACACCAAGCTCCGTTGCTTTTTGAATACCCCAGTCAAAGCGATCGCCTTTGCTAAGGCACAGGCCAAGATGGGTTTGAAGAGGCGCTTCATTCCACACCGCCTGTGCTGCTGTCACTTCCACCCACAGGGATTTCTTGTCGACGCGAGAGACCTTGGCAACCCAGTCGACCCCGTCACCGTTAAACAGGGTGACAAGGTCGCCTTCGGAGGCGCGGAGCACCTTACCCAAATGATGAGCGGCTACAGGGTCCAGCTCGATGTTAGAGCCGCTATCAAGCGGCTGAGGGGTGTATAGCCTTATCTCGCGCATCAGAGCCGTCCGAGCCTGTGAGTCCGCAGTTGCGGGCAATGGTACACACAGGCGCTGACTGATTCATCGTATAGAAGTGTATCGGGGGCGCGCCGCTTTCAATGAGGGTCGCGCACAGCTGGGATACCACCTCAATGCCAAAACGGTATGCGCCATCAGGGTCGTTACTAAAGTCCCCCATGCGACGTTCAATCCATCGGGGAATCTCGGCACCACAGGCGGCTGAAAAGCGTTGCAGGTTGGCAAAGTTGGTTATCGGCATAATGCCCGGGTGGATCGGCTGGGTGATTCCCGCCGCCAGACAGCGATCAACAAAATAAAAGTAGGATTCGACGTTGTAAAAATATTGGGTCACCGCCCGGTTGGCGCCGGCATCCAGTTTTTCTTTTAGAAAGTGAATGTCACGATCATAACCCGCTGCCTCCGGATGAATCTCGGGGTAGGCGGCCACAGCGATTTCAAAGTGATCGCCGGTGAGACCCCGAATAAAAGACACCAGCTCGCTGGCGTGGCGTAACGCATGACCAGTGTTAACGCCTTCGGGCAAATCTCCCCGCAGGGCAACCAGCTTGTTGATCCCATTTGCTTGATAGCGACTTATCAACTGCTCTATGAGGGTGCCGTCGTCTGTGCCAAAGCTCAGGTGAGGCGCCACATCATAGCCCTGCTCCGATAGGGCCAGCACCGTATCGACAGTTGTATCTCGCGTTGACCCCCCGGCACCGTAGGTTACCGAGCAGTAAGAGGCGTTGAGCTCAGCAAGCGCTGGTAACGTCTCTTCCAGCAGTTTGAGTCGGCCAGCGAGAGTTTTTGGAGGAAAAAATTCGAGGCTGCAATTGCCGTCCTTGGCCATGAAAGTCTCCTACTTAGTATTTGTAGCTATCAGTTTTGAAGGGCCCGTCCACCGACACCCCAATGTACTTCGCCTGATCTTCAGTGAGGCGGGTGATGACGCCTCCGAAGCCCTGCACCATCAGCGCAGCGACTTGCTCATCGAGATGTTTGGGCAGTACTTCTACAGTGATATTCGCGGCTTTTTCTTCCGCAGGCAGGTCAGCAAAACGCTTGGCATAAAGGTGAATCTGCGCGAGCACCTGGTTAGCGAATGACCCGTCCATGATGCGCGAAGGGTGACCGGTTGCGTTGCCCAGATTGACGAGGCGGCCCTCGGACAGCAGCAGCAGGTGGTCATTGCTGGCGCGATCGCGATAGATTTTGTGTACCTGCGGCTTGACCTCCTCCCACTCCCAATGCTGTCGCATGTACGCGGTATCGATTTCATTGTCGAAGTGGCCGATGTTGCACACGACCGCGCCGCACTTGAGGGCTTTGAGCATGGCGGCATTACACACGTTGAAGTTGCCGGTCGACGTGACGAGCAGGTCGGTGGTCGCCAGTAAGTCGGTGTTAATGCAGCCTTCCGAGCCATCGTTGACCCCATCCTTGAAGGTGGAGACAACTTCAAATCCGTCCATGCAGGCCTGCATGGCGCAAATGGGGTCGACTTCAGTGACGCGCACAATCATGCCTTCTTGACGCAGTGAAAGCGCCGAACCCTTGCCCACATCTCCGTAACCAATAACCAGCGCGCGCTTGCCTGCGAGAAGGTGGTCGAGACCGCGCTTGATGGCATCGTTGAGACTGTGGCGACAGCCATACTTGTTATCGTTCTTTGATTTCGTCACCGAATCGTTGACATTGATTGCCGGCACTTTTAGTTCGCCGTTTGCAATCATTTCGTAGAGTCGATGAACGCCGGTGGTTGTCTCCTCGGTAATGCCGTGGATGCGCTCGAGCATCTCTGGGTACTTTTCGTGGAGCATGCCGGTCAAATCACCTCCGTCATCGAGGATCATGTTGGCGTCCCAAGGTTTGCCATCCTTGAGGATGGTTTGCTCAATGCACCACTCGTACTCTTCCTCGGTTTCCCCTTTCCAGGCAAACACGGGAACACCCGACGCAGCTACCGCCGCCGCGGCGTGGTCTTGTGTGGAGAAGATGTTGCACGATGACCAGCGGACTTCTGCACCGAGAGCCACCAGCGTTTCGATGAGCACGCCGGTTTGAATGGTCATATGAATGCAGCCAAGAATTTTGGCGCCAGCCAGCGGCTGCTCTTCCCGGTATTGTTCACGCAGCGCGATGAGCGCTGGCATTTCGCTCTCCGCGATGTCCAGCTCTTTGCGGCCCCACCCAGCGAGGTTGATATCCGCGACCTTGTAGTCGGTGAAGTTCTCGACGTTTACAGCAGTGTTCATAACAGTTTCCTTGGCCCGAAGGCGGTTGGCTCTTTAATGGGATGTAAAAAGGGTTTAGACCGCCTTGCGCAGTTCCTCCGCGCGGTCAGTAAGCTCCCAGGGGAAGCCTTCGCCTGTGCGGCCAAAGTGGCCATAGCTGGCGGTATTGCGATAAATCGGTTTTTTCAGATCGAGCATGTCGATGATGCCCTTGGGTCGCAGGTCAAAGTGATCCCGAACCAGTCGCACAATGACGGCCTCATCGACCTGATTGGTGCCGAAGGTATTGATGGAAATGGAGGTGGGCTCGGCAACACCAATCGCATAGGAAACCTGAATTTCAACACGCTCGGCCAGACCTGCGGCGACAATATTTTTGGCCACATAGCGAGCGGCGTAGGCGGCGGACCGGTCGACTTTAGTCGGGTCTTTGCCCGAGAACGCGCCGCCGCCGTGACGGGCCATGCCGCCATAGGTGTCGACAATGATTTTACGCCCCGTGAGTCCCGCATCCCCCACCGGTCCACCTATGATGAACTGGCCGGTTGGGTTGATATGAAACCGGGTGCCCTCGTGGAGCCACTCCTTGGGCAGTACTGCCTCGATGATGTGCTCCCGCACCTGGGCGTGAATGTCGGCCTGCGAGATACCCGGGTCGTGCTGGGTTGAAAGCACCACTGCGTCAACGCGCTCGGGCCGCCCTTCTTCGTCATAACTCAGCGTCACCTGGCTTTTCGCGTCAGGCCTGAGCCAGGGCAATGCGCCCGCTTTTCGGAGCTCGGCCTGTTTCTCGACCAACCGATGGGCGTAATAGATGGGTGCTGGCATCAGGACGTCAGTCTCGTTGGTGGCGTAACCGAACATCAGGCCTTGGTCACCGGCTCCCATTTCTTTGTTCTCGCCCTCATCGACACCCATAGCGATATCGTGAGACTGCTTTCCGATGGCGTTGATGACAGCACAAAAGGCGCCGTCAAAACCCACCTCGGAGCTGTTGTAGCCAATATCCGTGACGACGCCGCGGACCACTTCCTCCAAGTCCACGTAAGTGTTGGTGGTAACCTCTCCAGCCACGACGACCATGCCGGTTTTTACCAGGGTTTCAACGGCGACTCGGGCGTTTTTATCATCGGCAATAATGGCGTCCAGAATGGCGTCAGAGATCTGATCCGCCATCTTGTCAGGATGCCCCTCGGACACGGATTCCGAAGTGAATAGTGAGTACTCGCTCATCTTATGTTCCTTGCTATTTGTCGATTTGCTTTTGAAAAAGGCGTACTTGGATTTGAAAACCATTGCGCTGAGCGAGGAACAGTTCGGCCCTGTTCTCAAGCCCCGCAGCGTGTGCCCAGTCGCTGAGTTGACCGGCTTCAAAGCCCAGCCAAAGGTCACCGCAGTGCTCCCGGGCCCAGAGTTGGTCGTGGGCGCAAAGCTCGCTGATGATGACGCGCCCACCGGGGGTAAGTAGCTGCCCGGCGGCGCGCAGCATCGCGGCAGGATCCGGGGTGTGATGAAGCACCATGTTGGCGATCACCACATCAAATTGGTGCTTGTCACCCAGCAGTCCCTCGGCCTCGCCTAGGACCAAGACGACGTTTTCAAATCGAAGGGTGCGGGCCTTCGCGAGCGCCAACATTTCCTCTGAGTTATCGAGGCCAGTCACAGACCCTGCCCGCTCTGCCAGTGCCGGAAGCAGGCTGCCATCACCGGGTCCGATTTCAAGGACCGAGGCGTCGGCCAAGTTATCTGTGCGTTCAAGCAAATGAAGCGTGGCGTTGCTGTAGTCCTCCCAGGAGGCAATCAGCTCCTGTTGTTCACGCAGCCGTTCGCTGTTGTCGCGAAAGAAGGCGCGGGAGTGTTGTTCGCGCACAGCCTGGACCCGCAAAAGCCCGCGCTGCAACAGGGGTGAAAGCGCCGTGGTGTCAATTTGGCGAAGCACCTCGGCTAACAGCGATTCCTGAACGCCCTCGGGGACCTCGCGCCGGTAAAAGGTGACTGTCCCCTCTTTTTTCCGCCCGAGCAGCTTAGCTTGCACCAAAATCTTGAGGTGATGGCTCAGAGCACTTTGTTTTAACTGAAACACTTCACAGAGCTCAGACACGTTCAAGGACTCATCCTTGAGTAGCCGCAAGACCTGAAGCCGCAACTCGTCCCCCAAGGCCTTGAACAGGATGGGTAAAGCCGGGGCACCCGCGGCGGGCGCAATGCTGGCAAGGGGAGCTGCTGGCGTCATGGCGCGCAGGCTAGCACCCTCCCAAGCATTAATCAAAATATTTTGATGTATTAATAGTGGGCTTTTTTGGGTCACCCCTGCCTATACTCCCGATTATCGCGAAAAGGGGGTGTCACGGTGGATCAGCAGGCGTTAAAAGAGCGGGTAGCGGCCGCAGCTATCGAGCGAGTTGCCGGAATTTACAGCGATCGGCTTGTCCTGGGCATTGGAACGGGTAGTACTGCGGAGTGCTTTATTCGCGGCCTGGTTTCTCTCCGTGGTCGCATCGAGACCACTGTGGCCAGTTCGGAGCGCTCTGCCGCACTGCTCACCGAGTTGGGAATACCCGTGACCGATTTAAACAGCGTCGCTGAGCTGGATGCCTATATCGACGGCGCCGATGAAGCCAACGCGCAGCTCGCGCTCATCAAGGGAGGCGGTGCTGCTCATACCCGCGAGAAAATCGTCGCCGCCGTTGCCAAGCAATTCATTTGCATCGCCGACGAGAGCAAGTGGGTAGAAACCCTAGGCACATTTCCGCTACCCGTCGAGGTTATTCCCATGGCCCGCAGTTATGTGTCCCGTGAGCTGGTCAAGCTGGGGGGTCAGCCTGTGTGGCGCGAGGGGGTGATCACCGATAACGGCAACGTCATTGTCGACGTTCACGGCTTGCAAATCGCCAATCCGCGCGAGCTCGAAACCGAGATTAATCAATTGACTGGGGTGGTGAGCAATGGCCTGTTCGCCTGCCGACCGGCCGATCTGTTGCTCTTGGGAACCCCTGAGGGCGTGAGGGAGCTTTTGCCCGCCAGCTAGCACGCTCAATCTGCGTTAGAGCCATGCTGGCTTTGTTATTGCAGGTTAAATTACTGGAGATCAAAGACCTTACCCGGATTGAGGATCAGAGCGGGGTCAAAGAGCCGTTTGATCGCTCTCATCAGCGCTATTTCCTCAGCACTGCGTGAGTAGTGAAGAAACTCTTTTTTAAGCAAGCCAACACCGTGCTCGGCGGATATTGATCCCCCGAAGTCTTTGACGACCTGAAACAACTCGGCACTGACGATTTTGCAATGGCGTTGAAATTCCTCCACCGCCATCGAATCGGGTTTGAGAATATTCAGGTGCAGGTTGCCATCACCAATGTGGCCATACCAAACAACCTCGAAGTGTGGGTAGCGTTGGCCGACGATCACCTCGATGCTTTCAATGAGTGCGGGCACCCCGCTGACGGAAGTTGAAATGTCGTTTTTATAGGGCGTCCACTCGGCAATGGTCTCTGAAATATCTTCCCGAAGCCGCCATAGCGCGCGGGCCTGAGCCATGTTTTGACTGAATACCGCATCGACCACCTCTCCTCCTTCAATGGCGCCTTCAATAAGCTCCAAAAGGACAGCCTCCGCCTCAGGCCCTGGGCGCTCGTATTCGAGTAGGGCGTAAAAAGGGCAAGCCGTATTCAGGGGACGTGCAAGGCCGTGTCGGTTGGTCACTTTCTCAAGGGCGAGGTCGGAGAAGAACTCAAACGCCAGCAGTGTGCTGTGCGCTTGAACGCGTTCGAGCAGCGACATAATGGCGGCCATCGAGGGCATTCCCAGCACAGCGACGCCGGTATCTTGTGGCGGCGAGCAGAGTTGCAAAGTGGCTTCGACGATGACGCCGAGGATGCCCTCCGAGCCGATCATTAAATGTCGCAGATCTAATCCGGTGTTATTTTTGGTGAGGCCTCTATTAAGGTCTAGCAACTCTCCTGTCCCGGTCACCACCTTGAGTCCGCTCACCCAGTTTCGCGTCATGCCATAACGAATCACCTGGATGCCGCCGGCGTTGGTGGCAATGTTGCCGCCAATCTGGCTCGACCCGCTGGAAGCAAAATCAACGGGATACATTAACCCCAACTGCTTCGCTGCCCCCTGGATGGCGGCTGTGACGGCGCCGGCTTGGCAGGTGATGCTTTTGCTTGTCGCGTCTGAGGCGAGGATGCGGTTCATGCGCTCCAGCGATAACACCAGCTCGCCCTGGGTTGCCATGGCGCCGCCGCTCAGACCGGTTCGCCCGCCGGAGGGGACAACGGGGACCTCAAAGCGCCTCGCCAGTGCGATGATCTGCTGCACCTCGATGATCGATTCTGGAAAAAGGACGGCGACGGGGTCAGGTTCGCAGAATCGGGTCCAGTCTCGGCCAAAGTGGTGCCTTGACGCCTCGTCGGTCAGGCAGCGGCTATCGCCAAGGATAGACGTAAGGTCACTTAATAAGCTCGATATTTGCGCGCTTCCCATGGGTTAACCTGTTACCACCGCGAGCGCTAGCATAGCGTCATCGGCTTTGGCGTGACCAGCTTTAACCACTCTCCAGAGCGGCAGTTAATGGCGCCGCTAGCC
>CBFHQV010000098.1:0-7608 GCA_965658055.1 Luminiphilus sp.
AAGTCACCGTCGTGGTAGCCGACGTGGAGCCCGATGCCAATGCCGTCTCCGACCTCAAAGCCATAGTCAGCTGACACATAATAGGCGCTGCCAAATCCAAAGTCCTCGTCCGGACCTTCGTCGGGTTCCGCGTTGGCGAGCAAACTAAGTCCCAAGCCCAAGCCGCCGAACCCCGCCTTGAAGTAGACCTCACCGAAGTCGTAGCCGGCAGCGCTGTCGTAGTTGTAGTAAAGGTAGCCCACATCCATGCTCACGTCGCCGGCACTGAAGGCGTATCCCGCATACATGTCGTGCTCGTAGGAGTAGGCATCTGACGATTCGTACTTGACGTTGGATACCCAGGTCCCGGCGTAGAAGCCGCTGTCAGAGGCGAAGTCGATGCCGCCCTGCACTGCAGAGTTGTTCATGGTCTGCGTGAGGCCTCGCCAAATATAGTTGTTGGTCACCGATGCGTTTGCTGACCATTCCCCCGCCATTGCAGGTGCAGCCGACAAACCGCCTACCAGCAGTGCAGCGGCGACGGCTCGGTTCAAAACAGGGCGTTGAGAAGTTAACGATTTCATAAAGTTTCCTTAATGGCTTCCGTTGTGAATTGAGTGGGGTGCCCTCCAATCGCTCATCCCCCGCGAGCTTCTGCCGCAGCACCTGCGATATTCTCTGCAACAGCCTTGCCAACTTTCATAACCTATTGAAATAAATAGAAAATCTCAGGATTTTGGCGAATACAATCCCCAGCTGCGTGCGTCCCAAGAGTTTTGTTTTGGGGCAAGGCCGCACTAAAGATGTGCGCCTATTTTCAGTAAGTCCGTGCCATGATGGCTTCTGAGCAGAACGGTTATCGGATGCCGAAAAAGGAGGTGAGTAGTGATAGTTCGCGGAGTGTTGCTGGCAGTGGGTCTGTTGGTTTCGGAGCTGAGTCAGGCTGGGATCGAGTGTGAGGCCGTGGTCGCCGAGACCCTCGCGGAGTTGCGTTTGGGCGCTGATGCCTGGACTGATCAGCAGGAATCTTGGGTGCGCACGGCGGCGGCGTCCTCCTGCCTCAAGGCCTCATCGGGGCGCTATGGGCATAGCCAGCTTAGCGATAGGGCGCTCAGTGACACGGCGGTGCCGGCCGAGGAGACGCTTGAGGACAAAGGGTCGGAGGAGGACGAGGGCTTCTCACTTTTGCCAGATACTGACATGAAGGTGGAGCCCATGTCGGGTGCGCCCTGGAAAAAACCTTACGAACGCGTGCGCTAGGCTTCTCGATCAGGCCCCACCTCGGGTTTGCCGGCGCTTCTCAGCGGTTTGTCAAAAAAGAGTGTTTATTTAATACCAAATAGAATATGCTTATTCCATTACGGTACTAAAGAAAACCGTAGCGGGGCACTCGCTACATACACACCGTGGGGAATCAGCCTATGAAACAGAATGAAGCCATTATTTCTTGGAAAATTGCCGGGGTGGCGCTTGGGTTGCTGCTGACGTTAGCGACCTTTCTCGTTAAACCGCTCGGGGTGTCAACCCAATTCGTCGTTACCGATGCAATTGCTGTTCATGCGGTCGCGCCAGCGGCCGCCGAGAATAATACCTATCTCGCTAAATACGGGGCGAAAGACGGATGGAGCATTGGCTACGGCTGGATGCTTGTGGCCGGGATGTTTGCCGGTGGCCTCATCACCTCCCGGCTGCTTCGTGCGAAACAGCCCGAGGCGGATAAAGGGTCGATGCCGCCTATGTGGGCGGCGGTATTTGGAGGCTCCCGAAAAAAACGATTTACAGCCGCGTTTTTCGGCGGCGTCTTATTGCTGTTTGGTGCACGGCTTGCTGGAGGCTGTACCAGCGGACACATGATTAGCGGTATGTCCCAACTCGCCTTGAGCTCCTTTGTTTTCGGTGTATGCACTTTTGGCGCGGCTATCCTTGTCGCCCATATCCTCTATCGTAAGCGAGGTTAATCTTATGAATACGTTACTCATTGGTTTTCTGATTGGCGGCGTGTTCGGCGCTATTCTTTACATGGGGGGCGCCACGAGCTACCGCCGGATTTTGGGTACGCTGTTGCTCAAGGATATGTGGATCATCAAGTTAATGTGCACGGCAATAGGCGTGGGTACATTGGGGATCTATCTACTTGACCTTGGCGGATTAGCCAATCTCAGCATCAAGCCCGCCTACTTGGGTGGTGTGGCGCTTGGGGGCGTGATTTTTGGTATTGGGTGGGCAGTGTCAGGTTACTGTCCGGGCACCTGTGTTGTGGGTGCCGCCGAGGGCAAGTTCGATGCTATTTTTACAGTAGTCGGGGGCCTGGTTGGCGCACTGATTTTTGCTTTCATGTTCCCAACGTTGGAGGCTTGGCTCATAGAGCCCTTTAATTTCGGGGCTGTCACTATCCAAGAGTTAATCGGAATCAATGCGGTGTATCTTGCGGTTCCCTTTAGTCTTCTGCTCCTCTTGATGGCATTTTTTATCCTCAAGGATCGCTACGAATAGTTTGTTAGTCACCACAAAAAAGCCCGGCCAGAGCCGGGCTTTTTTGTGGTGGTGTTATTTTACTGCTTTGCTAGCGGTGTTGCTTAGCGGGCAGCAACTCCTGCGTTGGTCGATTGGACCGCGCGGAGATCGAAGCGATCATTGTTCATGACCTTGTTCCATGCACTGGCAAAGTCAGAAACGAATTTTTCGCCACCATCATTCGCCGCGTACACCTCAGCGATTGCCCGAAGTTCCGAGCTCGACCCAAACATGAGATCGACCGGACTCGCTGTCCAGCGGCGCTCGCCCGTGTTTCGATCGGTGCCCACGTAGACGCCTTCATACTCACCCGAAGGTGACCATTGGGTTGACATATCGAGCAGGTTGACAAAAAAGTCAGTGCTCAAGGTGCCGGGCTTGTCGGTGAATACTCCGAAGTCAGCACCACCGGTATTGGCGTCAAGTACCCGCAAGCCGCCTACCAATGCGGTCATCTCCGCTGCTGACAGGTCGAGCAAATTGGCCTTATCAATCATGGCCTTCACGGGTGATAAGTAGCTCGCGTCGGCGTCGTAGTAGTTACGGAAGCCATCCGCAGCGGGCTCGAGTGCAGCAAAGGACTTAACGTCAGTCATCTCCTGAGTGGCATCCATCCGACCCGGTGTGAATGGAACACTGACCGCGTAACCGGCGTCAGCTGCGGCCTGCTCTACGGCAGCGACACCCGCCAACACGATGACGTCTGCCAGGGAGACTTGCTTACCGCCGGTGGCACCGGCGTTGAATGCTGCTTGCACGTCTTCCAGTTCCGCCAGGACATTGCCAAGTGATTCGGGATCATTGGCAGCCCAGTCTTTCATCGGCGCCAGACGGATTCTGGCCCCATTAGCCCCACCGCGCATATCGCTATCGCGGTAGCTTGAGGCAGAGGCCCAGGCAGTTTTGACCAGGTCTGAGTGACTGATTCCCGTTGCGAGGATTGCTGTTTTAAGCGCAGCGATATCAACCTCTTCGATCAGCGCGTGGTCTACCTCTGGAATGGGGTCTTGCCACAGGAGCACTTCGGCAGGTACGTCAGTGCCAACATAGCGCGCGCGAGGACCCATGTCCCGATGGGTAAGTTTGAACCAAGCACGTGCGAACGCATCCTCAAATTCAGCGGGATTCTCGAGGAAGCGCTGCGAGATTTCCCGATAAGCTGGGTCGGCCTTTAGCGATAAGTCCGTGGTAAACATAATGGGCGTGTGGGCCTCGCCTTTGACATGGGCATCGGGCACCGTGTTGGCTGCTTGACCACCTTTGGGAATCCACTGCACTGCGCCGGCGGGGCTACGAGTCATCTCCCAATCATAGGCAAACAAATTGGCCAGATACATCATGCTCCAGCGGGTGGGCGTCGCTGTCCAGGCGCCTTCGAGACCGGACGTAATGGTGTCCTCCGAGTGACCTTTGCCACAGCTATTTTTCCAGCCGAATTCCTGGTCTTCGATGTTTCCGCCAGCGGGCTCAACGCCGACACAACCTTTGGGGCTGCGCGCACCGTGAGCTTTGCCAAAGGTGTGTCCACCCGCAATTAGCGCTACGGTCTCGGCATCGTTCATGGCCATGCGGCCAAAGGTTTCACGGATGTCATGGGCTGCCAAGGCTGGATCAGGATTGCCGTTGGGTCCCTCGGGGTTCACATAGATCAACCCCATCTGGACGGCGGCAAGAGGGTTATCGAGCTTGCGCTCACCTCGGTAGCGATCGTCAGCGAGCATAACCTTTTCGGGACCCCAATACACCACATCGGGCTCCCAGTCATCTTCACGACCACCGGCGAAGCCAAAGGTTTTAAAGCCCATGTCCTCCATGGCAACGGTACCAGCCAAAATCATGAGGTCAGCCCAGGAGACCTGTCGACCATACTTCTGCTTGACGGGCCACATAAGGCGTCGCGCCTTGTCGAGGTTAGCGTTATCCGGCCAGCTATTGAGTGGCTCAAAGCGCTGTTGGCCTCCACCTGCGCCTCCGCGACCGTCGGAGATTCGATAAGTCCCCGCACTGTGCCATGCCATCCTGATAAAGAAGGGACCGTAGTGGCCATAGTCTGCTGGCCACCAGTCTTTGGAATCGGTTAGCACGGCCCTGACGTCTTCTTTGAGCGCTGCCATATCCACCTTGGCGAACTCGGCTGCATAGTTAAAATCTGCGCCATAGGGATTGGACGCCGGATTGTGTTGGCGCAGGGGGGTCAGATCGATGCGATCAGGCCACCAAAAGGTCGGTGGCTTGGCGAAGGTATTTTCGGCGTGGCTTGGTATCGACAGGGTGGTTGCCATGGCAACGGCCGCGATGAGAGTCTTAGGTCTAAACATAAACGTTCCTCCATTGAATTGTTCCGTACCGAACCTCCTCTGAAACGACCTTCGCCTCCGGCGCGGGCCACGAGAGGGGTTCTGTGACGACTCCCTAACGCTAGTGAAGTCGACGTCAAATTGCCATCGCATTTAACCGACAAATTCGATCGAAAAATACGATAATAACCACTCAGTCGATGGAAAACCTGTGCGCTAGTCGATCAAAGGCCCGGTTTGGCAGGAGTTTTGCTTTTTTAACGGGTTAATCCGCCCACTCGACCTTGCCCGGCTGTCGGTGCCGCCATGCAGGTTGGTTTTCCCAAATTTGTGGTGTTCATTGGTGGGTTGGGTCTGCCCGTTGTAGAGTCATTGGCTTTGGGATTACACTAACTGATCTAGACAACTTTCAAATCAAGGAGATCTCCATGTGGACCAAACCCGAGTACGTAGATTTGCGTGTAGGTTTTGAAGTTACCATGTACTTCAGCGTGCGTTGATTCGCCACGTGATGCCAAAGTCCGCCTGATTGGGCGGATTTTTTTTGTCTCGCGTTTACGCGCGGGGTTGTATACAGGACCGAGCAGGTCTGGGGTGGTGCGATGAAGGTTAGGGTTCTTGGATCGGCAGCGGGCGGCGGTTTTCCGCAATGGAATTGCAACTGTCGTAATTGCCGTGGTGTGCGCGAGGGGTCGGTCGACGCGTTGCCGAGAACCCAGTCGTCAATCGCGGTGTCGGTGAGTGGCGAGCAGTGGATTTTGTTCAATGCATCTCCGGACATTCGGGCGCAGCTGGAGGCTAACCCGCCGCTACAACCTAAAGCCGGCAATCGCGATACGGGCATTCACGCGGTGGTGCTCGCCGATAGCCAGATTGATCATACGACGGGTTTGCTGTTCCTGCGGGAGGGTTGCCCGCTGAGGGTTTACTGCACCGATATGGTCGCGCAGGACCTGAGCACGGGTTTCCCCATCTTTGTGATGCTCGAGAGTTGGGACGGCGGTGTGCAGCACACGCAGGTGCCCGTCGACGGCAGTGCTTTTCAGGTGGCGGGCATCGACGGTCTTTCGATAACAGCGGTGCCGCTTGATGGTAAAGCGCCCCCATACTCTCCCCATCGATTCGATCCACATCTGGGCGATAACGTCGGCTATTTAATCGAAGACACAGTCGCGCAGGCATCACTGTTTTATGCGCCCGGGCTCGGCCAAATGTCCGAGGGTTTACTGTCTATCATGCAGTCTGCTGATTGCGTCATGGTTGACGGCACTTTTTGGGCCGAGGATGAAATGCAGCGTGCTGGCGTCGGCACCAAATTAGCCAGTGAAATGGGCCACTTACCCCAAAGCGGGGATGAGGGCATGTTGATGTGGCTGCGCCGACTGGACGGGCCTCGAAAGATCCTCATTCACATTAACAACACAAATCCCATTTTGATCGAGGATTCCCCGGAGCGCAGAGCCGTTGAAGGGGAGGGGATTGAAGTGGCATTTGACCAAATGGCGTTCGATCTTTGATGGTGTCAACGCCGATATCGGGTGTTTAAAGAACCGGCGTCAGGCCACCAAACATACTTGAAAGTCAAAAAAACATACTGTAAGTTCAAACGCTCGGCGTGAGCTCTCCCCAGCGTCTTCGTCCTGCACAATCTAGCCCTAGAAGGTGACCCCTTATGGATTTAGGTATCTCTGATCGCGTGGCCCCGCTCCTCGAGCAGGTGCGCAATTATATTGCCGACCACGTCATACCCGTTGAGCACGAATTTTTTGCCGAGATCCGCCAGGGCAGCCCCTGGGAATTTACGGCGAGACAGACAGAAATTCTCGAGCAAATAAAGGCCGGAGCCAGAGAGCGGGGCCTGTGGAACTTCTTTCTTACCGGTGACGGCGAGCACGGTTACGGGCTCAATACGGTGGACTACGCCTATCTTGCCGAGGAAATGGGTAAATGCCATTTGGGCGCCGAAGTCTTCAACTGTTCGGCACCCGATACCGGCAACATGGAAGTGCTGCACAAATATGGTAGCGAGGCACAGAAAAAGCAGTGGCTTGACCCCCTGATGCGCGGTGAAATTCGCTCTTGCTTTGGTATGACCGAACCGGGTGTCGCTTCATCTGACGCCACTAACATCTCCACACGTGCCGTGCTTGACGGCGATGAGTGGGTCATCAACGGCGAGAAGCACTGGATCTCAGGAGCAGGAGACCCACGCTGCAAGATCATGATCTGCATGGTCAAAACCAGTCCTGATGCGCCAAAGCACCAACAGCAATCTCAGATTTTGGTGCCCTTGGATGCACCCGGTCTCGAAATTTTGAGGCACCTAACGGTCTTCAACATGGATGATGCGCCCCATGGTCATATGCACCTAAAGCTCAATAACGTGCGTGTTCCCAAGGACAACATCATTTTGGGTGAGGGCAGGGGGTTTGAGATTTCCCAAGGCCGGCTAGGTCCGGGCCGGATCCATCACTGCATGCGCTCGATTGGCGCAGCCGAGCGAGCTCTGCAACTGCTGTGTGAGCGAGCCACCAGCCGCGAAGCGTTTGGCAAACCCCTTGCCCGGCTGGGCGGCAATATCGACATCATTGCCGATGCCCGAATGAATATTGAGCAAGCGAGATTGTTGACGCTAAAAACTGCCTGGATGATGGACAACGTCGATGCTAAAGAGGCGCGCATATGGATCTCCATGATCAAGACGGTGGTGCCCAACATGACGCTGAAGGTGGTTGATGAGGCCATTCAAATGCATGGCGGAATTGGTATTTCCCAAGACACGCCGCTCGCCGCCATGTGGTCAGGCCAGAGAACCCTC
>CBFHQV010000099.1:0-7464 GCA_965658055.1 Luminiphilus sp.
GCCGTTGACGACCAGAAAAAAAGCCGTGTCGCTGTAGCGGGTGATAATTAGATCATCGTAGACCCCGCCCTCCGTATTGGTCAGCAACGCATAGGTCGATTGCCCCATGCCCAGGTCGCTAAGATTGGCGGGCATGAGCGCCTCAAGCTCGGCGACAGCCTGCTCCCCCGACACCATGATCTGGCCCATGTGGGACACGTCAAAAAGTCCTGCTTCCTGACGGGTGTGCAGATGCTCACGAATAATGCCATCGGCAAATTGCACCGGCATCTCGTAACCGGCAAACGGCACGAGGCGCGCACCCAAACGTCGATACAGTTCGGTTAGTGGCGTTGTTTGCAGTGACTCCGGCATATTCAATTCTCAAAAAAGAGCGCTAGTTTGCGTTGGTAGTAGCGGTGATTCAAGGCTGACGCTAAAGTAACCGCCAGAGGGAGAGACGCGACATGACCAGCCAGCACATTATCAGTTTGATCGGGTTTCCGGGTAGCGGCAAAAGCACCGTCGGCGTCTTGCTTGCCAAGCGACTCGGCACGGCTTTTGTCGACACCGATATCCTGATTCAAACACAGGAAAACGCGACGCTTGCCGAGATTATTGCGAGGAGCGATCACCACCAATTACGAAAAATCGAAGAACAAGTCCTGCTCGACATGCCGATTACCACCGGCGTGATTTCCACTGGGGGATCGGTGGTTTACAGCGAAAAAATCATGCAGCGACTCGCTGCCGAGACAACTGTCGTATACCTGCAAGCCACCCTTGAGACTGTTGATTACCGGATTTCCCTCGCTCCGGATCGCGGGATTGCCTCGGGCAAAGACCAAACCCTGGCCGACATATATCGGGAGCGCATTCCACTCTACGAGCAGTGGGCAGCCCTCACGGTATCGGTGGACGACAGTCCCCCGGAAACTATTGTGTCCGATATTCTGACTTTCCTGGGCTAAAACCCAAAACCGGACACAGTGTCCTCAAGCGGACGCGTCCACTTTATCCAAGCGACCGCGATTGCGGCCCCAAAGTCCCAAGGTTAGAGCGATCCCGACTTGGCATAGCTTTTGCTATCTCACTATTGGCGGCTCGCTGCCGGCAGGAAGCCGGTCAGGAAAAGTAAACACGGATGTTTTCTCCAGGGACGGAGCCAATAATCAGCGAGCCGCCATAGTTTTTTCAGTTATTTCAGTTGGGCATTTTGATGCCAAAAAATTCATTGCAACGAGGGGCGGTCTTGCATTCAACTGCGCGGGTGGGATGACCCACAAGACTTGTTCTGAATCATCGGGAGGTGATTTATGGGTGAGCGTAACCAAACCCAAACGAAGACTGACGACGGTATGGACGACTTGTACGATCCCAGCCTGTCAGAGTTTGGTGATGATGACTTTGATGCTTTAGAAGACAACATGGTGTCGCTCCGCGAGGACTCTCTCGCGACCAAGCGGCGACGTGCAGAACAGAGATTGGAAGCACTCCGGCTTCGGGAAGAGCTGGGCGACTACGACTTCGATTTCGATTTCGATTTCGACGACTTCTAAACCATCAGTAGCGAGGGGCTGTTAACGGCCCCTCTCTATTAACACTGGGGATAGCGAGATCCTCAGGAGCTTTTGTCCCCCTGTGTTTTTAGCTCTTGCTGCCAGGCAAACACGTTAAGTTCAATAAAAACAAACGCAAACAACCACAGCGCGGCATCCCAAAAATCCAGGAACTCTCCTTCAATACCCCAATAAACCGCCGCAAGGGCCAGCGTGGTGTAGAGCACGACTTTAAATCCGTTCATCAGCCACTGCAGCTGAGATGGGACTCCTCCGCGCAACTGCAGGCGCACCTCGATCTCGAGAAGAATGACCACCAAAATCCACGCGCTTGCGTTGATAACATCAACCAACGCCAGATCGTAAGCACTCTCAAACGCCGCTGGAGTCGCTATCACGTGGTCTAGGCGGGTCACTTGGAGGGCAGCGGCACCAAGCTCCTGACAATTGGCAGCCGTAAGCGCAGTAAATTCGTCAAAGTCTACGAGCACCGACCAACTGCCGCCCACCAAGTCACAGGGACTGGCTGGGCTCGGCGCTGACGCCAGAAAGACTTCCCACTCCCCCACGTAACCCATACACGCCGAAACAATCGCCGCGCCACATAGGAAGCGTACGCCATGAATAAGCCACTTGGTGCTGCCCACCAATTTTTCGTCAGGAATCACTGCAGTTTCCAATTCAAACAGCAGTAACAGGACGACCCAAGCCGCGGTGTCGAGGGTGGCGGAAAACAGCTGGATTAATGACGCCAAATTTTGTCCGTCGCTCAAGGCATGCTGTGCCGACAGCAGTTCCTCTTGTAGGAAAAGACCTATATTGAGCGTTAGCAATCCATAAATCAGATACTTGGCGGCGCGATACAGGGTTTGGCCAAGACTTCGACTAGCCTTTGTTGATTCCATCTGAGCAGACACAGGCGTTTACGGGTACGTTCCTATTGTTCAGTTATATGACACCGCATGATAAGTGAGCCCCAAGTGCAGGGGGAAACCCCCGCTAGCTTACACCTGTAACAGCAGGTGCTCCCTCTCCCAGGAGCTGATCACGCGATTGAATTCCTCAAATTCATCCAGCTTAATGGCCGCATAGGCACGCATGAACAGCTCGCCAATCATCTGCTGTAGCTCGGGCGTATCGTTCAGTTGGCGAACGCCCTCTTCGAGCGTTCGCGCCACCGCGACGTCATCGTCGTTGGCCGTTCCCCTATGGGGTTCGGTAGGCTGTAATTGTTGACGCATGCCCAATAAGCCGCTGGCCAAGGTGGCCGTCATCGCCAAATAAGGATTGGCATCGGCACCGGGAAAGCGATTTTCAATTCGCAGATTATCAGGGGTACTGTTGGGCACCCGGAAAGCCGTGGTTCGATTATCAAACCCCCAGCTCAAGTTGATCGGGGCCGAGATATCCGGTGCCAGCCGGCGGTAACTGTTGACGTTAGGCGCATAGAAGCTAATCAGCTCAGGGGTATAGCGCTGCAGTCCGCCGATGTAATGCATCATGGCGGCGGTTGGGTTGCCTTTGTCATCACTGAAAATATTTTTACCGGTCTTCGCGTCCAGCACCGACTGATGCAGGTGTAGCGCGCTGCCTGGCTCACGCTGCATCGGCTTCGCCATAAACGTGGCATACATACCGTGCTTGAGGGCGGTCTCTCGAACCGTGCGCTTAAAGATGAAGGCCTGATCCGCCATGGCTAGCGGGTCGCCATGCCGGAAGTTAATTTCCATCTGGGCGGCGCCGTTCTCGTGAATCAAGGTGTCAACATCCAGCTTTTGCGCATCGGCGAAGTCGTACATGTCCTCCACGAAGTCTTCGAATTCAGCCACCGCATCAATACTGAAAGATAGCCGCGCCACCTCACGCCGACCTGACCGTCCCTTGGGCGGCATGAGTTCGTAGTCGGGATCGGTATTTTTGTTGACTAAATAAAATTCCACCTCGGGCGCCACCACAGGCTGCAACCCGGCGTCGGCATAGAGCTGCAGAATGTAGCGCAAGACGTTTCTTGTGGAGAGCGGATGAGGCGTTCCGTCGTTTTTAAAACAGTCGGCAATAATCTGCGCGGTGGGCTCCCGCGCCCAAGGCACAACCCGCAGCGTCGAGGCATCGGGACGCAGTACCATATCGGTGTCGGTGGGCTCCACGAAGTCCCAGTGTTCGTCGGTGTATTCACCGGTGACGGTTTGAACCAGGATGGCTTCTGGCAGACGCTGCTCGAGTTGCGCGATAAATTGATGGGCGGGAATGAACTTTCCCCGGGCGTTGCCCGTGGTATCCGGGACGATGCATTCAATCTCTGAAATGTTGTTGTCGGTAATCCACTGGGTAATGGTGGCCTTGTCTTCTTCGCTCACCGACTGAGGTGCGATGACGGCATCCGATTGGTGAATCACCGTCGAGGTATCGGCTTTTGCCGATTTAGGGGTACTCATAAAAACCTGCGAGTTGCTACGTTGAGACTAGTATGTGCCTGCCCTATCGGGCTCGCAAGGTGACAAACTCCCGCTTTGGGGGTATTTCCCTCCAATGGGCGATCCAGAGGATAATGCCTCCATGCCCGCTTTTAGTGAACATGTTGACTCCTGGTACGCCGCCTCGGCCGGGGTGCCGGTCACCTTTGATACGCTCAGCGGCAACAACGAAGCCGACGTTTGTATTGTGGGGGCTGGCTACACAGGCCTTTCCAGCGCAATTCATCTCGCCAAGCGGGGTTATCGCGTCGTTGTGCTTGAAGCGAACCGCGTGGGATGGGGAGCGTCGGGCAGAAACGGCGGCCACGTCGGTACCGGGCAGCGCGCCGATCAGGATAGTCTGGAGAAATGGGTCGGCACCGACACAGCGCATGCTCTGTGGCAACTCGGTCTGGACGCGGTGGATCTTGTCTGCGAGCTTATCAGCAGCCACGATATTGACTGTGAACTCGGGGTGGGCAACCTGCATATGGCGGCAAAACCACGCCATGCCCGGGAGCTCGCCGACGAGGTCCGCCACCTAACGGAAGCCTATGGCTACTCGCAGGTGAGTTACTTGAACCCGGAAGCGCTGGCTGAACAAACCAGCGCCCGAGGTATGCAGGGTGGCATGCTTGATTTGGGCGCCCGGCATCTTCATCCACTGAAATACGCTCGAGGCTTGGCCCGTGCGGCGAGTGAGTTGGGTGTCACGATCTTCGAACAATCCAACGTGATCAAATGGGGAGGCGGCGAAAAGGTCGTCATAGAGACCGATAAAGGCTCGGTAAAGGCCAGAAAACTGGTCCTTGCGTGTAACGGTTATTTGGGAAAGCTGGCGCCAGCTATTGCCGGCAACATCATGCCCATTAACAACTTTGTCATCGCGACAGAGCCCTTGTCATCAGCCAAGCAGCAAGCTGTAACCAAAAACAATTACAGCCTATCTGACAGCCTCTTTGTCATTAATTACTGGAAGCTTTCCGGAGACGGCCGGCTTCTCTTTGGCGGCGGAGAAAATTACACAT
Source organism: Luminiphilus sp. (assembly GCA_965658055.1). Lineage (GTDB taxonomy): Bacteria > Pseudomonadota > Gammaproteobacteria > Pseudomonadales > Halieaceae > Luminiphilus. Next base: position 5,020 of record CBFHQV010000099.1, read on the forward strand.
CCCGATTTCCTCGAGACATCAAAGCGTTTGTTCGTCCCTACATGCTCAAAATCTATCCTGAGCTCGCCGATGTAAAAATCGATTACGGGTGGGGCGGCACGCTGGGGATCACCATGAATCGCATGCCGGATTTTGGACGCATTGGTGCCAACACGTTTTATGCACAGGGGTTTTCGGGTCATGGCGTGCCCACCGCAACCATGGCCGGCAAGCTCTTGGCTGCTGCTATCGATGGCGACTGCGAAAACTTCGACCTCATGGCCTCTGTGCCGACCCACCGTTTTCCGGGTGGTACGCTGTTAAGGTGGCCGGGGCTGGTCGCGGGCATGCTTTACTATAGCTTGCTGGATAAGCTCGGCGGCTGAGAGACACTACGTCGTCAATCCGAGAGATTGACTCAATCAGACCCTGCCCCGCGAATCCAGCCCTTCAAAAAAGGACGCGTAGTGAAAAAAACTGTCAGTGATATTTTGGCTTGGCTTGCCTTCTCGGCGCTTGTTCTGTGGATCGCCGCGGTGGGCCTGACGCTCACCAGCTACTGGCAAATGCTGTCGGATGTGATGGCACTTGTAGACGAGGTGAAGACCTGCGCCAGCAACCAGTGCGAGTCACAGGTGTTTTTTGAGCGCTTTTCCAGTACCACAACGGCATTTGGATTTAATACCGACCACGTTAAATCGGTCCGAATGCCTGCGTTTGCAACCTGGTTGATCATCATCATCTTCCAGTCTTTCTTCGTGCGATCCTTCAGAGTATGGCCATGGCAGACCAACCCGAGACTCGTTGGCAGAGCCGGTGCGGCATCAGGTTCTAGCGGTCAAAATTTGCCTAAACAGCCCATAAAAGTCATTACCCTGCTAACCCGAAAGCCCGGACTAACAAAGGAAGAATTCCGAAATCACTATGAGAACGTCCACCGCCATCTGGGAGAGAAATACCTCCTTCCTCATGCCATCAAGTATGTAAGGCGTTACGTGGAGGCCCCTTCGGGCAGCTCCTCCTATGAGGCGGCGCCAGATTTCGACGTCATGATGGAAGTTTGGTTTCCAAATAAATCCGCAATGTCAGCGGCGATGCAGGCAATCAATTCTCCCGAGGCGCAGCGGGAAATTCTCGCGGATGAGGAAAATCTTTTTGATCGTGGGGCAACAAGGAGCTTCACGGTGAATGAGAGCAATTCATCGTAATAGCGGGCATAACAACCGCGGCGACAAGGTAGAGTCGGCTCATGTCGCCCCCACAGTCTCCTTTTACAACGGCTCATCCTCTACAAAGGACTATGGCTATACCTAGATGAGCGATTCTTTGCACTCTTTGCAGACTATATGGCCTGCTTTCTTTCAGGGATTTGCACTCAGCCTGGGATTAATCATGGCCATAGGCCCGCAAAATGCCTTCGTCTTGCGACAAGGTCTGCGGCGGGAGTTTGTGGGCATCGTTGTCTTGGTTTGTGCCTCTAGCGATGCCGTACTGATCACCGCTGGAGTTTTTGGCATAGCGGAGATTCTGAAAGAATTAACATGGCTTGCCTCCAGCCTCGCCTTGGCGGGCACCACGTTTCTCGCTTGGTATGGTTGGAAGGCATTGAAGCGAGCACAACGTCCTGGTCAGTTGCTCGCGGACCGCCGTGATAAAAGCTTAGGCCTAAGTGCGGCCACCCTTCAGGCCGCTGCATTTACCTTACTTAATCCTCATGTCTATTTGGACACCGTCTTGCTAGCTGGCAGCCTCGGCGCACAACAACCTATCCCTTTGCAGGGCTGGTTTGTGGCTGGTGCTACTGTGGCAAGCGCGTGCTGGTTTAGTTCTCTGGGATTCGGTGCTCGCTGGTTGGCACCATGGTTTGAGCATCCAAAGGCGTGGCAATTACTTGACGGCTTCATTGGTCTGACTATGTGGTGTCTGGCCTTGCTAATGCTAAGGCGCGTAATTATTGGTTTTTGATCCAGAGCGATGATCAGAAATCGTCGCTATGGCGACGATAAGCGACTCTATTACGCCATAAGACATTTTTGTCTTGCCAAAACTCCTAATTTGCTCAAGTTTGGTATCGGTGGCGGGACGTTTAGCTTAATACCTGCCAGTACAACAAAAACACATACAGGGGATTATTTATGCGCGGCTTTATCCTTGCGTTCATTATTTTATTTTCACCAACCTTGGCTGCCCAAGAATATGAAGTTCGCTCTGAGTTTCACTGGTGCAAGCTCAATGAGGGCAAAACCATGCAGGACGCTATCGCAGATAGCAAACGGTATGGAGAGTTTTCCACCTCGGAGGGCACCAAGTATATGCAGCTCATACTGACACCCATGCATGCGGGCGACTCCAGCGATTACGACTATATTATTTGGGGGAGCTGGCCGGATGGTGAAGCCATGTATGAAGAATGGGGCTCCTTCGCCAACAACTATGGCGGCTGGAGCGGTAATGAGGATTCAGGAA
>CBFHQV010000100.1:0-7382 GCA_965658055.1 Luminiphilus sp.
CGTGCAGACCGGTCACTATGGCGGTCAATGCGGCGCAGAAGAGCCCCAGTCGCAGGTATTTCATGCGGTAGTCTCCTCAGGCTTGGATCAATACCAGCCCATTCGCGTATCGAGGCGGGATGCTAACAGGCATCGGGTCGGATGGATTGTTCCGCGCCGCCGACTTAAGGTGGCAAAACTGTTGGTTATATGTTTATACTCGTATAGAATAACAACAAAAAGCCACGCGGTGAAAGCACAAGATCTTTCATCGGCGCCTGGCCACCACCGCTTAATGGGGTGTACGGGTAAACTACAATAAAAACGTTTGGGGATGTTCATGCAATGAGCAGTGACGAGTTACCGCATCAGGGCGTGTTACGGCCCGCACCAGAATCCTTCCTGAGTGGCGAACTCATTTCGGCCATCTCTCGCGACGGCGTAGATCACCATCGACGTGGCCTCCTTAGAGGCGCTTTTGGCGCCGCTGTCGCCGCCATGGCGGGATCGGCGGTTGCCAGTGATCCCGATATCGTCACGCCGCCTGAGTGGAGCCGCACCCTGGGCAAACCGGTGGCAACCAACCCCTACGGCCTGCCCTCGATCCACGAGCAAAATATCATTCGCCGGCAAAGCCCAGGACTCACCCAAACCGATCAGGCGAGCGTCGCGTTTACTCCGCTGCAAAGTATGTTCGGCATGATCACGCCAAGCGGTCTGCACTTTGAGCGCCATCACCAGGGATGGGTTGACATTGATCCCCGGCGCCATCGTTTGATGATTAACGGCCTGGTTGACACCCCCTTGGTATTCACCATGGAAGAGCTGATGCGAATGCCCAGCGTCTCGCGCATGCACTTTTTGGAGTGTGGCGCCAATACGGCGTTGGAGTGGGGTAATTCCGCCGTGCCGACGGTCCAGTACACCCATGGCATGTTGTCGGGTTCCGAATGGACCGGTGTCCCCTTGTCGCTGCTATTGGAGCGTGCAGGCTACGATCGGCGCGCGCAGTTTCTATTGGCGGAAGGGGCCGATGGTTCCAGCATGACCCGAACGATCAATATGGAAAATGCGCTGGATGATGCGATCGTCGCCTACGGCCAAAACGGGGAGATGCTCCGGCCCGAACAAGGCTATCCACTGCGCCTGGTTGTTCCGGGGGTTCAGGGTGTTTCCTGGGTGAAGTGGTTGCGGCGCCTGGAGGTGGGGGATATGCCCTACGCGGCAAAAGATGAGGCCAGCCACTATGTCGACCTTATGCCGGATGGGTCGCAGCGCCAGTACACCGCGATACAAGAGGCTAAATCGGTCATTACGGCGCCCTCGGCGGGTCAAAAACTTCAAACCAAAGGCTATTACTGCATCACGGGTCTGGCTTGGTCGGGTCGCGGCACCGTGACCAAGGTGGAGGTGTCTGTGGATGGCGGCCGCAACTGGCGCGAGGCGCGTCTCGAAGGTCCCGTGCTCCCCAAAATGCTCACCCGGTTCAACTTTGATTGGGTGTGGCAGGGGGATGCTGCCTTATTGCAGAGTCGGGTTCACGACAGCACCGGTTATATTCAGCCTCAGCGCGCCGACTTGGTGGCGGTCCGCGGTACCCGGTCGATCTACCATAACAACGCGATTCAAACTTGGCGCATTGCGCCCAGCGGGGAGGTCGACAATGTCCAGTTGGGCTAGGTGGTCAGCGCCTTTCATTGCGTGGTTCTGTGGTTCTCTCGCTTCCGCGGGTGACTATCCCGAAGCCGTATTCGATATTGGTCGAGCGGCGACGGCGGAGGAGGTCTCCGCCTGGGATATCGACGTGCGGCCCGACTTCAAAGGACTGCCCGCGGGTTCAGGCTCGGTCGAGGACGGTGAAACCCTGTGGCTGGAAAAATGTGCCCTCTGCCACGGAGACTTCGGGGACTCAAATGAGGTGTTCTCGCCCATTGTGTTGGGTAATGTAACCGAAGAGGATATGGCCACTGGCAGGGTCGCTTCGCTCACAGATCCCGCGGTGGTTCGCACAACGTTGATGAAAGTCGCAACGCTGTCTACCCTGTGGGATTACATCAATCGAGCCATGCCGTGGAATGCGCCCAAGTCTCTTTCGCCCGATGAGGTGTATGCGCTGGTCGCTTATTTGCTTCAGTTGGGCTACATCGTGGACTATGACTTCGTGTTGAGCGATGAAAACATTGCCGATGTTCAGGCGCTTATGCCCAACAGAAATGGCATGACCATGGACCACGGCCTGTGGTCAGTGGGGGGCGAGCCCGATGTGGTGGGATCCGCCTGCATCCGCGACTGCGACGTCGATACTACGGTGACCTCCTTTATCCCTGATTACGCGATGAATGCCCACGGGAATTTAAAAGATCAGGTGAGAGATTATGGCCCGTTTCCCGGCGTACAAACCGCGCCAGTTTCCAGTGCCGTTGTCGAGTCTCAGCCTGCTGAGCCGGCCGCTCCAGAGGCGATACTGATGGCAAACGGATGTTCTGGATGTCATCGCTTAGAGGGCGCCCTCGTCGGGCCCGGTTTTGATGCCATTCGGGAGCGATATCGGGGTCAGGACGTCGCTGACTATTTGACAGACAAGATTAAAAACGGCGGTAGCGGGGCGTGGGGTTCCATGCCCATGCCGCCAATGGCCCAAGTTGATGACAGCGCTGTGGCGGAGTTGGTTGGCTGGTTGCTCGAGACAAATTAAACGAGGAGATGAATGCTATGAAACATGAATCAGGGGCGGGCATCGCGCGGCGAGGATTGCTGCGCATGGGAGTCTTCGTGGCGGCGATCGCCGCGGTACCGACAAAATTATGGGCCGCGATAACCAAGCCGAGCGCAGCGTTTGCGGCGACAGATATGGACGGTACCTTTGCAGCCTTGGGCCAAACGCCGGCGGAGAGCGCGGGCATTATATTCACGACTCCCGACATAGCCGAGAATGGCGCGGTGGTGCCGATCAAGATTGAGGTCGATGAGTCGCTGCTGCCAGGGGTCCGACGCCTGTATGTCATGGTGGAGAAAAACCCGAATCCTATGGCGGCCATGTTTTCCATGATCGAGGGTGCCGCGCCTTACGTCGAAACCCGGGTGAAGGTGGCGCAGACCTGTAATTTGTATGCGGTGGCAGAGACTGACAGTGGTTTTTTCATGGCGAGTAAAGAGACCAAGGTAACCCTTGGCGGTTGTGGAGGCTAAGGAGAATAACGATGGCTGGAAAAATTCGAATTCGTGCACAGTTGGATGGTGATACCTGTGAAGTCAAAGCACTGATGCGTCATCCCATGGAAACGGGCTTACGCAAGGATCAGGCGGGCGACGCCATCCCCGCGCATTACATTGAAGAGGTTACCGTTACCCATAATGATCAGGTGGTCATGCACAGCTATTGGGGCGCTGCGGTTTCTGCCAACCCCTTTCTCGGCGTGCGCTTTGCTGGTGGTCAGGCGGGGGATACTGTGAAGGTTACGTGGCGAGACAATACCGGCGCAACGGACGAGGGTGAAACGACAATCCGATAAGGGGTGACCGGACGATGGATCTGATGGAATCGATACGAAACGCATGGCGGCTGGTAGCCCTATTTGGGCTGGTGGTTGCTGCCGCCCCGTCGTTTGGTGAGGATGCCGGTATTTTTGATGAATACCGCGCGATGTTTGGCGACGACAATCCCGCCGTCTTTGTGATTGATGAGGGTGAAGAGTATTGGTTCGAGCCGCAGGGACCGAAGAGCAGCTCGCTTGAAGGCTGTGATCTTGGCCTGGGGCCGGGAGTCGTCGAGGGCGCTTATGCGCGCTTGCCCCGCTATTTTGCCGACGCAGATACGGTGATGGATGTCGAGGCGCGGCTGATTTTCTGCATGCGTGAGCTCCAGGGCAGGCCCAGCGAAGAGATCCAAGGCTATCCCTATTCAATGCGAGGCGATTTAGGCACTGAGCTCGAAGCCTTGGTCGCCTGGCTAGCCGATCAGTCAAGCGGTATGCCCATTGCCCCCGGTCAGGAGCACGCGAAGGAGCGCGAGTTTTTTACCTTGGGGGAGCAGCTTTTCTATTACCGCGCTGGGCCCCATGACTTTTCCTGCGCGACCTGTCATGGGCAGGAGGGCAAGCGAATTCGCTTGCAGGCTTTGCCTGATTTGACATCCCATGAAGGAGCAGCCGAGGCGTATAGCGCCTGGCCGGCTTACCGAATTTCCGAAGGGGTTGTGCGGACAATGGGGTGGCGCATGCGCGACTGTTTCCGCCAGCAACGATTTCCGCTGCTTGGCGTGGGGTCCGATGTGACCGTCGCCTTGCAAACATATCTTGCGGTCACCGCCGCCGGCGCCCCGATGATGGCGCCCGGACTGAAGCGGTGAGGGAGTTAACCAGTATGAAAAAGAGGGTGGCGCTATTACTCATACTGGCGAGTTTGGCAGGCACTGGGCTCACGCAGGCTGACACATTGCCCGAAGCCCTGGGGAGCTCGTTCGAAGCTATTAATCACGTAGATATGGACCGTTTGCAGCGAGACCCGTTGCAGGAATTTTGCAGTAAACCGCGGGGTCAAGCTGGCGATAGTGCGATGGAATCCGCGTTGCGCGATGAGGCGATGGCCAGCGTGGTTTTTCCCGCAGGAGATGATTTTATCGGTGACTGGGCGCGCGGTGCTGAGGTTGCCAACAACGGCCGCGGGCTTCAGTACTCGGATGATCCCGAGGCGCCCAACGGGGGCAATTGTTACGCCTGTCATCAGCTGGACCCCGCGGAAGTCGCCTACGGCAACTTGGGACCCTCGCTCACGGGCTACGGCGCGCGTGGACAGAGCGACGTGATGCTTCGCTACACATGGACCAAGCTTTGGAATACCCATGCCTACAACGTGTGCTCCCATATGCCGCGGTTTGGCGCTCTGGGTATTTTGACTGAGCAGCAGCTCAAGGACTTGATGGCCTTTCTCTTCGACCCGGATTCTCCCGTTAATCAATCAATCGAGTAAGCGCCTGTTCGCTGGCGGTGCGTGAAGGACTCCTATGAATCGTCGTGAATTTAATCAGATGCTTGCGCTGGGGATGGCGGCGGGTCTGACCTTGCCCGGAATGGCGTCTCGTTCCCAGGCCGCGTACGACATACCTCGAGTGGGTAATGTTCATCTGCTCCATATGACCGATGCACACGCTCAATTGCTGCCGCTTTATTATCGAGAACCCGACGTCAATATCGGCTTGCACGCCGCCCGTAACCGCCCCCCTCACTTGGTGGGAGATGCGCTGCTAGCCGCCTACGGTATTTCTCCGAAGACGCGGGAATCCCATGCCTTCACCTATCTTGATTTTGTTGCTGCGGCCCAAGAGTACGGACAGGTTGGCGGCTTCGCGCACCTAGCGACTCTGGTGAAGCGGCTGAAGGCCAATCGCCCGGGTGCTTTATTGCTGGACGGCGGCGACCTGTGGCAAGGCTCCGCCACCGCTTTGTGGACTAAGGGGCAGGACATGGTCGATGCCTCAAAACTACTGGGCATCGACATCATGACGGGGCACTGGGAGTTTACCCTGGGAACCGACCGAGTTCTTGAAATTGTCGAGAATGACCTTGAGGGGCACATCGAATTTTTAGCGCATAACGTGAAAGACTTTGATTTTGGTGATCCGATTTTCCCGGGCCATACCATGCGGGAAATGAACGGTGTGCCGGTGGCGATCATCGGTCAGGCGTTTCCATATACCCCTATCGCTAATCCGGGCTACCTGACCGAGGGGTGGACCTTTGGTATCCAAGAGCGCGAGCTGCAAGCAAAAGTGGATGCGGTGCGAGCTCAGGGTGCCCAGGTCGTCGTCCTTCTTTCCCACAACGGAGCAGATACGGACATCAAGCTGGCGTCCCGTGTCACCGGACTTGATGCCATTTTGGGTGGGCACACCCACGATGCGATTCCCAGGGCACTTGAAATAAAGAACCCGCAGGGGATGACGCTGGTGACTAACGCCGGGTCCAACGGAAAGTTTATGGGAGTGCTCGATTTTGATGTGCGGGATGGAAAAATAAAGGATTGGTCGTACCAGTTACTGCCGGTCTTCGCCAACATGCTGCCTGCGGATCCCGACATGGCACAACTTATCGCGGATATTCGAGCGCCCTACGAACAGCAGCTCAGTGAAGTGCTGGCAACAACAGAAGGCTTGTTGTATCGACGCGGCAATTTCAATGGCAGTTTCGATCAGCTGATTTGCAATGCGTTGATGGACGAGATGGGCGCGGACCTGTCTCTATCGCCAGGTTTTAGGTGGGGAACGACCTTGTTGCCAGGCGATAGCATCACCATGGAAGATTTGATGTCCCAGGTTGCCATCACCTATCCGGCGGTGACGTTGACCGAGATGAAAGGCGACTTTCTCAAGGTGGTACTTGAGGATGTGGCGGACAATCTGTTCAACCCCGATCCCTACTATCAACAGGGTGGCGACATGGTAAGAGTCGGCGGGCTTGATTACAGCATTGCGCCCATGGCAGATGCTGGCAATCGCATAAATACCATGTCCCTAGCGGGTCAAGATATTGATCCTTCGAGAACCTACAAGGTTGCCGGCTGGGCCTCGGTGCAACAGGTTGAAGGCGAGCCGATATGGGACGTGGTGGCGCGGTGGCTTCGCTCCAAAAAAACCATTGATGCCCTGACAGTTAACCAGCCAAGGATACAGGGTATTGCCGATAACGCCGGGTTAGCCCTCTAGCCACCTTGCTGAAAACGTCTCGGGTAGGGGCGTTCCAGCTTTGACCAAACAATATGGATTCCCGAGGGTAACAACCCACTCAAGATACTTGTGTTTTACCCGGTGTCTGCGTACTTTCTTGGGTCACGCTATTTGGAAGTGACCCGCATGCTTAAGAAATCTTTTGCCCTCCTTGTTTTGACACTGCTATCTGCCTGTAATGATTCCAGCGTTGAGAGAGTCCCGCCTACACCACCACCAGAGCCTCCACCTGAGCCGACCTATGAGCTTAATGCCGAAATAAGGCGAACTGAGTACGGTATCCCACACATAACGGCTAACGACTGGAAAAGCTTAGGGTACGGATTTGGTTATGCCTATGCGCAGGACAATTACTGCGTAACGATGCGTGAAATCGTTTTTGCCAGCGGTCGATCAGCCGAGCTCATGGGCGAGAGCATGGGCAACCTGGGATCGGATTTTCTGTTCCGGTACCTCAATGGCGATAAGGCCGAGTTCGAAGAGAAGTTTGTGAGTCAGCTACCTGAGTTCACGCGTGAGCTTGCCGAGGGTTATACCCGGGGCATGAATCGTTATCTCAACGAAACGGGCGTAGAGAACCTGCCCGAGGGCGACTACGGGTGTCGCAATGCCGAGTGGGTCTCCGAGATAGATACCACCGACCTGTTTTTATACCTGCGTCGAGAGGCGCTTCGAGGAAGCT
>CBFHQV010000101.1:0-7183 GCA_965658055.1 Luminiphilus sp.
GTTCACACATACCCTTTGTGTTCGAACAGCCCTGTGACACTTTGCAGGAGATCCGCGCGATACGATCCCAACTCAATCACCCGGTGTATATCGACGAGAGTTCGGTGGACCTGCCGACCTGCATAGAGGCTGCGGGAACCGGTTTGGTGGACGGCTTCGGAATGAAAGTGACGCGCATTGGCGGTCTCTTTCCCATGAGTTGCTTCCGGGATATGTGCGAAGCGCGGCACTTGCCCCACACGGCCGACGACGCCTGGGGCGGCGACATTCTCGCCGCCGCCTGCACGCATATGGGAGCGACGGTCAATCCAAAGACCTTTGAGGGAACCTGGCTCGCCCAGCCCTACATAGAAGGCCACTATGATTCCGCCAACGGCATCAGAATTGAACAGGGCGCCATTGCGCTACCCAAAGGTTCAGGATTGGGCGTCGTGCCAGATGAAGGGGTTTTTCATCAGGAGGTAGCCAGCTTTTAAACGCTTTTTCTCAACGGCGCGGGCTTGTTAAGCCTGCCTAAAGTAGCGCCAGTACCGCAAACAGCAGCAACCCACTTCCCGCCGCTACCGCGGTAGGATTGCGGAGCCGCGGAGATGACAGGCCAAGCCACAAGCCACTGACAATGATAAACAGCATGCCGGCGGCAAAGAGCTGCTGATAGAGACGATACTTGCTGGGGCCGTGACCCATGTGAAGCTCCATCATCCTTTTTTGCAGCGACGGGACCACATAGTCGACTTCTACGGCATCGCCAAAAACTGTTAGCTGGTAGTACGGCCTACTGGTGGGGCGTGTTTGCAGGATGGTGCCGCGATCCTTGACGTAATCGAAATCAAAGTCCGAGACACCCGCCTGCGCCAGCACCGTCAGGACGTTAGCTTTGGTGGGCTCTGCCACTAATGTCGCCGCCGAAGGCAGCACCGCCACGCGAGTTGTCTCCAGAGAGCCTTTCTGGCCCAACAAATACAACCCACCCGAAGTGGCAACCAGAATCACCGCCACGCTGAAAAAGGCCGACAAATAGAGGTGGATCTGGATAAAAAGTGCCCTACTCATGTGAACTCCCCGAAGCGGTTAGAGACAACGCCTTGACTGGCGCTATTCTATACGGGTTAGGGGGTTTAAGACGACCATGAACAAGCCATCAAAGCACAGACACTCCCCTCTTTTCGTCGGACCAAAAGGGGAATACGCGGGAGATTTCACCAATCTCTGGAATCATCTGCTGACGACCACCATGGCTCGGCGGGCGGGCCGGTTCAGTCACGACCCCGATTGGCGCCCCGCCCAAATTCCGCAGGGACAGCACAGCGCCGCAACCATTGAAGATGCGCTTGAGGAGCTGTTGGCTCTGCTGAAGGAGGAAATTCCGACTTTCAGCCCCCGCTACCTCGGCCACATGGTGTCTGACATTTCCATACCGGGACTACTCGGACACGTCGCCATGGTCTTTGAAAATCCCAATCTTGCTTCCCGCGAGGCGGCCATGGTGGCATCAAGACTGGAGACTGACGCCATTAATTTACTGGCCGAGATGGTTGGTCTGGACCCCACGCCCACCCGCGGTCACTTTACCTCGGGGGGCACCATGGCAAATTTCGAAGCGGTCTGGCGCGCCCGCTATCGCCTGGATCATTGGCTTGCCATGGCGAGCTTCCTGCGAATCGAGGGGCACTCAACTGAAAGTCTGGTCAGACTCGCTCACTGTGGCTGGTCGCGCTTCGAGGAACTCAAGGCTGAAACCGGTTTCACGGATCGGGACCTCATGCCCTACAGCGCGGTGCTACAGGGACCGCTGGCAACAGATCGGCGCCTCCGAGAAAAGCTCGGCGAGCCGTGGCCGGAACCTGTCATGCTTGTTCCCGGTAACAAGCATTATTCCTGGCCTAAAGCCGCCAATGTGTTTGGTATGGGAGCGGATGCCGTGTGGCCCTGCGCGCTCGATGCCCATGGACGCCTGAACCCCGAGTCAGTCGCCGAACAGATTGATCGGGCGATAGCATCCGACCGCCCCGTCATGATGGTGGTCTCGGTAGCCGGAACCACCGAGCTCGGCATGGTTGACCCGGTCGACGAGGTCAACGCCATTCTCCAGCGCTATTGCGAGCACCAAGGGCTGCATGTTTGGCATCACGTTGACGCCGCCTATGGGGGCTATTTGTGTAGCACGCTGCGGCATGATGCCGGGTCATGTCAGCTGTCTCAGCCCGTGCAGCGAGCACTCAACGCGCTACCCGGTGCCAACTCGATAACACTTGATCCCCACAAGCTCGGCTTCATCCCCTACGCCTGCGGTGCTTTCTTGGTACCCGATACAGCCTCATACAGCGTGTCCAGTATTCATGCCCCCTATCTTGAAAAAGCGCGGGACGTAAAATTTCCGGGCTGGTCGACAACGCTGGAGGGGTCACGCGCCGCGACAGGACCAAGTGCCGTATGGCTCAGCGCCAAGGTCATGCCGCTCAATGCGCAGGGCCACGGTGGCCTGCTCAATCAGAGCCTAAAAGCTGCAGCAGATGTCCATCGGTGCCTCGAAGAAGCCTCAGGACCTATCAGGCTACTGCCTGCAGGAGACACCAATGTCGTTTGTTTTGCACTCGCGGAGGATCATGATTCCCTTGTCCAGGCCAATCGACGCACCGAATCACTACTGTCACAATTTAAAGCGAGTCCGGAACTCTCGGTCACTCGCACACACCTAGGCCTCGACAACTACGGTGATCTGGTCAATACCACCGTCGCCCAGTGGAACGGCACTATCGACGACGATCACCTGACGGTGGTGCGAATGGTTGTCATGAATCCTTATCTCGACGACGACATCATCGTCGACACTATCAAGGCCACTTTGCTGGATTGTCTCCATCGACTGGTTTAACGCCACCGGATTGCTGTTTTGCCAAACGGGCTAATTAGCCTCGGCAGCGATCCTCTCGATAACCCCGGAGCCCTGAGATCGATGGCGAATGCTAGACCGCGGTTAGGTAACCGTGAGTCGATGTTGATACCTCGCCTCGCGGTAACACTCGGTACGTACGATATCCGCCAGCTCGGTCACTGCGGAGCGCACTTCAACGAAGGTGTTGTAAAGGGGCGAAAAGCCAAAGCGCACAATGTCGGGCTCGCGAAAGTCGACAATGATCCCACGGGCAATCAGGGCCTGACTGACAGGATAGCCCATGGGCATGCGCAGACTGATTTGCGAGCCGCGCTGTGAATGCTCCCGAGGCGTTAGGCAGAGCAGTTCCCGGGTAGCAGGTTGCTCGTGAAGCAGCGCCAAAAAATAATCACTGAGTGCCAGGCTCTTCGCGCGCAATGCCTCAATCGAGACATCCTCAAAAACTGTCAGCGCCGCATCAACCGCCGTCATGCCGATAACACTTTGGGTCCCGGTCAGGAAGCGCCTAATACCCGGTGCCGGTCGATAGCTCGATTCAAAAGCAAAAAGATCGGCATGCCCCATCCAGCCGGGAAGCGGATTGGCCGCCGTGTGATGCCGCTCTGCCACATAGAGAAACCCCGGGGCACCCGGACCTCCATTAAGGAATTTGTAAGTACAGCCAACCGCCATATCAACGTCATTGTCTTTTAGCGCGGGATTGATCACCCCAGCGCTGTGCGCCAAGTCCCACAGAACCAGGGCACCTGCGTCGTGCGCCCGGGCGGTAATGCCCGCTATATCCCGACACGCACCCGTCCTAAAATCCACATGGGCCAGGGAGACCACGGCAACATCACGCAAATCGGTAGTCCCGAGATCTTCCTGCGGTACCGGCACCACCTCGCAGCGCTCGGGACCCAACAATTGAGCCAACCCCTGGGCGATGTAGTTATCGGTCGGAAAATGCGATGCCTCCGTGACAATTTTTGTTCGCGGAGCCTGCAATTCGAGCGCGGCGGCCAGTCCTTTAAACAAGTTGATGGATAAATTATCGCAGCACAGGGTTTCTCCTGGAGCAGCGCCCAACAAAGCGCCCAGTTTGTCCCCTATCCGCATCGGCAGCTCAAGCCAACCGTGACTGTTCCAGCCGCCAATCAGCGTCTCGCCCCACTCACGATGGACGACGTCCTGTATCGACGCTTTGACCGCGTGACTCAAGGCCCCCAAGGAATTGCCATCCAGATAGCATTGATCATTAGGTAAATCATAGGACTTGCGTAACGGCGCAAGCGCATCCTCCCGATCCAGCTGCTCAGCACTTTTCACAAGGAGTCTCCGGCGAGGATAAATGCTTCCAGCACCTCAAGCACAATGGCAAACGCTGGCGTGTCGGGGTGTATCAGGTCAAAGTGACCTGCACCGCTCACCAGGCGCACTTGCTCTGGCGGGAAACCAGCGAGCTGGTCGAGGCCAATAATAGGATCCTCGGTTCCCAGCAACAGCACCGCCGGTGCCGATACCCTGCTAGGCATCACCGAAGCCGTTTGGTAGATGTTTGGATGCTGCTCCACGCTCACCCCAAGGAACTCGCCGACCATGGCTTGGCAGGAACCCTCCTGCGAACCGTAAACGCCAAGATCCGTAATAGGCGCAAGTGCGAGCACGCCGTCGAGGCGTGGGGTGGTCTCCTGTGAGGCTAATAGCGCCAAGTGGCCGCCGGCCGAGTGCCCCATCACAATTAACGGCCCCTCGGTCTCCATGGCAACAAAGGCAAGCGCAGCCTTCACATCGGAAAATGATCCGGGCCAACCCCCACCGACATCTCCTACCCGGCGGTACTCAGGCAGCCACACGGAATACCCTGCATCGACAAGCCCTGAGGCGAGGGGCAACAGGTGATCACGGCTATAGGCATTTGACCAACACCCACCGTGAATCAGCACGATCTCAGCCTTGCTATCCCCAGCGGGTGAATCATGGACAAAGGTCTGCAGCGCTTCGCTGCCGTAGGCAACTAACCGACCGGCAGGGGAATCAGGCAGTGACAGCACATCATCAAAGGACACGCCATAGTCGACAGCCCCGGAGCTGTTGGGCAGCGCCGTCGCCGGTCCACTAGCGAGGGCCGACGGCGTGACCGAGCAATAAAAAAAGCATGCAAACGCCAGCCTCTTGGTCCTGAAGCGGTCGAAATTGCGGGCTAAAAACCAGGCGGTCGTCATCATTTAAGTGTGACAGATTCCCCAGGCAGGGTCAGCCAAGCTGAGCCTTGGACGACAGGCCGAAAAAACTTCCCAAAACCGGAATAAGCGTGATACAAAATCCCAGCCCACTCGATGGTATTAGCCATGCCTAATATGATTGATATTCATTGGCCTGATGGCCAAAGCGCAGCGCTCTCTACCCTCTGGCTGCGCGATAACTGTCCCTGCAGCGATTGCCGGGTTACTCAAACCCAGGAAAAACGATTTCATATCGCGTCGGTACCGCTCGATTACAGCCCCGATCTTACCGAGGTCGATGCAGAACAATTGGTCATTCGATGGCCGGAGGGACATGAGAGTCGTTACCCGCGAGAATTCCTGATGGGCTGCGCCCAACCCATCAAGCAAGATTGGCAACCCTGGCGCGAGGACTTTCTACCCCAGTACGTCGACTACACAGGTTTTCTATCGGATGATCGCACGGCCATAAAGGCCATTCAGGCCTTTCTCAAGGATGGCGTCATCGTGATCAAAAACGCCCCTCAAGTTGCTAACACCCTCGAAGAACTGGCCCCCCGCCTCGGCCCAGTTCGCGAGCTGTTGTTCGAACGGATCCACAACGTGCAGGTCGACCCCAAGGGCTATAACGTGGCTCACACCAATTTGCCCTTGCCGCCCCACAACGATTTCGCCAGCTACTCCTGGCCACCGAGTGTGCAGGCACTACATATGCTGGTAAACGAGGCCGAGGGGGGACGCTCAACGCTCCTGGATGGCTGGGGCGCGCTCGATGCCTTTCGCAGTCAGTTCCCCGAGGAATTTGCTACGCTTTGCCGCGTGCCTGTGCCCTTCAGGGAGTTTGACGACAACAACGAGACGTTCACGACCGCACCCATGATTCAGCTAGACCCCTCGGGGAACGTTGCGCTGTTTCGCTACTCAAACCAGCTCATGCAGCCTCTTAACCCGCTGAGCACCGACACGGCTGACTTCTACCATGCTTACCATGTGTTAAGTCAGCAGCTTTTCGACACGCCGTTTCAGTGTCGCTTTCGGCTTGACGGCGGGCAGATTATTGTCGCCGCCAGCCATCGCGTCCTCCACGGTCGCGAGGCGATTGAAACCGCTGGCAAACGGCATTTGCAAGATGCCTATTTCGAACATGACAATGTACGCAATCTCCTGACGGTGCTGAAAAGAAAAAATGGCTGAGGTCGCCTTTACCGAAATGAAAGCCGGCACGCCGGCGGACTACCAGCTACTCGCTGAGCTTGAGCAGCAGCACATTGCTGCGCTACCCGATCGAATTCTCGACTCGCTGGGCGCACTGGCTCATGGTTTGGCTGGCTATCAAATTGATCGACTGCAGCACTCACTGCAATCCGCTACCCGGGCTGAAAATGACGGCGCTGATATCGAATGGATTGTGGCCGCCCTGGTACATGATATTGGTGACGAGTTAGCGCCGACCAACCACTCGGAATTTGCAGCCGCTTTACTACGGCCCTATGTGCGCGAAGAAGTGCGCTGGGTAGTCGAAAAACACGGTGTTTTTCAAACCTACTATTGGGCGCATCACATGGGCATGGATCGCAACGGACGTGACAAATACAAAGATCACCCGTTCTACGACAGCTGTGTCAATTTTTGCGAACGGTGGGACCAGGCCTCTTTTGATCCCGACTACCCAACCAAGCCCCTGAGCCACTTCGCACCGATAGTGCAGGAGGTTTTTTCCCGACCCGTTCAGTTTTAATCGGTTAGTTTTTTTATGAGTAATTACACCATCTGGCATAACCCCCGCTGCTCTAAATCCCGGCAGACGCTGGCACTGCTTCAGGATCACGGCATAGAACCGAAAGACGTGCGCTATCTCGAAACCCCGCCAAGCAAACAGCAGATCAAAGACGTCCTTAAAAAGCTTGGCATGACTGCCATGGATCTTGTTCGCCGGGGTGAGTCTGCGTTTAAAGCCCTAGGACTTAGTAAAGACTCTTCAGAGGCCGATCTGATTGAAGCCATGAGCAAAGAACCGGTGCTGATAGAGCGGCCTGTCGTCATTCATGGGAATCGCGCTGTACTCGGTCGTCCGCCAGAAAAC
>CBFHQV010000102.1:0-7112 GCA_965658055.1 Luminiphilus sp.
TGAATGCCGCGCAGGTGCCGCGTGAAGACCGTTATGCTTGGGATAAATAGGAATACATGTGGTCGCTAGCGCCAATCCAGTCCCGGACGGAAGCCTTCTTGCCGCGATAGATTTGGGCAGTAATTCGTTCCATTTGATTGTCGCCCGCCTGGAGCACGGAGAGATCAAACCCGTGCATATGCTGGGAGAGCGAGTGCAATTAGGCGCCGGTCTCGAGCACGGGCGCTTGGCGCCCGACGCGATGGACCGAGGACTTGACTGCCTCGCGCGGTTTGCGCAACTGCTGGAGAGTATGGATTTAGCTGGCGTTCGGGTTGTCGGGACTAATGCTCTACGACAGGCCAAAAACCGCCGAGAATTTACCCGCGCGGCTGAAAAGCTACTCGGAGTTCCCGTTGACGTAGTGTATGGGCGTGAGGAAGCACGGCTAATTTATCTCGGTGTTGCACACACCCTGGCCGATGACGAAGCGAGCAGATTGGTGGTCGACATCGGTGGCGGGAGCACCGAATTTATTGTCGGAAAGCGTTTCGAACCGCAACGACTCGTGAGCCTGCAGCTAGGCTGCGTTAGCTATGCACAAATGTTTTTCCCCGAGGGCACTATCACCTCAAAAAACTTTAAGCGCGCCTATGAACATGCACTTGCCGAAGTGTCCCATATCAAAAAGCACTACCGTGCCCAGCATTGGGCCGAAGCCGTAGGCTCGTCAGGCACGCTGCAGGCCATCGAATTACTGGTCCAGCATGCGGGTTGGCTTGAGAACGGTATCGACAGGAAATCCCTCGAGAAGCTGCGGAAAAAGCTGCTCAAGTACCAACATGCCGATGAGATCGACCTCGAGGGGCTCAATGACAAGCGAAAGCATGTGATTACCGCCGGGGTCGCTATTGCCACGGCGATTTTTGACGGCCTAGCCATTGAAATCATGCGCACTTCACAAGGGGCGCTGCGTGAGGGACTCATCTACGACCTCGTCGGCCGACTGTCTCACGAGGATGTCCGTGAACGATCCATTGCCGCGATGGTGTCCCGTTACGGCGCCGATGAAAGCGCCGGTCAGCTGGTGAGCGATCGACTAACGTGGCTAGCGCGGAGTGTAAAATCGGTGTGGGGGTTAGAGGATGATCATATCGAGCTCGCGGCTTGGGCGGGACGCTGCCATGAGATAGGTACCGCGATTTCGCAGAAGCACTACCACCACCACTCCGCCTACCTCATCGAAAACACAGATATGGCGGGTTTTTCTCAAAATGAGCAGGAAATAATGGCGGTGTTCCTACGAGGGCAGCGGGGCAAGCTTGCCCCAGACTTGTTGTCGACCGTAGCTGACGAAGCCCGCGACAGCCTGGGAAAACTCACGGCTCTCCTCAGGATAGCCGTTATGTTTAAGTGGAGCGAATCCACCGACGACTTTGACACCCTGACAGCGGTACCTGAAAAGAACAAGCTCGTGATTTATGTGCCGCTGGGCTGGCGAAAACGTCACCCCCTGACCCTCTGGGAGATCAAGACATCGAAAAGCGTATTGGCCAAGCTCGGTGTAACCATCACGCTTCGGAACAAGCGCGATGATTAGGCAAAAAAAACCCTCCTAATCGGAGGGTGTTCTTGCCCGCAGGCTCTGCGATGAAGTCTAAATTGCCGCCTCAAATTCAGGTAAGGCAGTAAAGAGATCGGCAACCAGGCCATAGTCGGCGACCTGGAAGATCGGCGCATCCTCGTCTTTGTTAATCGCCACAATGACTTTGGAATCTTTCATGCCCGCCAAGTGCTGGATCGCGCCCGATATTCCGACAGCGATATACAGATCCGGCGCCACGATTTTGCCGGTCTGGCCAACTTGATAATCATTTGGCACAAATCCGGCATCGACCGCGGCACGGGAAGCCCCAATAGCGGCGCCCAGCTTATCTGCAATACCCTCAAGGAGCTGGAAGTTATCGCCATTCTGCATGCCCCGACCACCCGAGATGACAACCGATGCGGCAGTCAGTTCTGGCCGGTCAGATTCAGCGACTTCCTCACTGACAAAACTGGATAGCCCCGCATCGTGAACGGAGGCGACGGCCTCTATGCTGGCGCTGCCTCCTTCCGCGGAAACCGCGTCAAAGGCTGTGGTGCGCACGGTGATGACCTTCTTTGGATCTGAAGATTGCACTGTTGCTATCACGTTACCGGCGTAAATCGGTCGCGTGAAGGTGTCAGCGCTTTCGACTGAAATAATATCGGAAATTTGCGCCACATCGAGAAGTGCGGCGACGCGAGGCATCGTATTTTTACCCGCCGTTGTAGCGGGGGCAACGATGTTCTCATACTGGGCGCCGATCTCGGCAATAAGCAATGACACATTCTCGGCTAGCTGATTCCCATAGGCAGCGTTGTCTGCGCACAGTACTTTACCAATACCAGGAACCTGGGCCGCCGCGTCAGCGGCTCCCCCGCAGTCAGCTCCCGCCACCAAAATATCCACCTCAGCACCCATCGCGTGGGCCGCGGCAACGGCATTCAAGGTTGCGACCTTGAGACTCGCATTATCGTGTTCGGCAATTACCAATGTGCTCATGAGATCACCTTCGCTTCATTCTTCAATTTGTCAACCAACTGCGCCACGTCCTCGACTTTGATACCCGCCGAGCGCTCGGGGGGCGGTGCGACGCGCAACTGAACCACGTGAGTCTTAAGCTCTACACCCAGATCTGCCGGCGTCGTTACGTCAAGCGGCTTCTTTTTAGCCTTCATAATGTTAGGCAGGGAGGCATAGCGAGGTTCGTTCAAGCGCAAATCCGTGGTCACTATCGCAGGCAGGGTCAATTTGAGAGTTTGCAGACCGCCGTCTACCTCACGGGTAACCGAGATCGATTCGCCATCAATTGCGATCTCGGAAGCAAATGTGCCCTGCGCCATATTGGCCAATGCACCGAGCATCTGGCCAGTCTGGTTGTTATCACCGTCAATAGATTGTTTACCCAAAATGACGAGCTTGGGCTGCTCCTTATCAACGACACCTTTGAGAAGCTTTGCCACCTCTAGCGGCTCAGGGCGGCCCTCTACCTCTACATGGATTCCGCGATCAGCACCCAAGGCAAGTGCTGTCCGAATCTGCTCCTGGCACGCCTTATCGCCAACCGATACGACCACCACCTCCGAGACGGTGCCAGCTTCCTTGAGCCGCACTGCCTCTTCGACCGCAATTTCACAAAAAGGATTGATCGCCATTTTAACGTTGTTTAATTCGACGTCGGACCCGTCGGCCTTTGCGCGAACTTTAACGTTGTAATCAACGACCCGCTTGACTGCCACCAATGCTTTCATAGTCTCCTCGGATGCTCATAGAGTTGATGCGATTTTGCGGCGCGCAGTGTAACATACTCAAAGTTCAAAAAGCCCCCGGGGACATCACACTTTTGGCTTAAGCATCGGGTATCTATGGGGTCAAAATCCGTCGCCCAGGCTTGGTTTCTAGGGATTACAGTCCCCTATAATCTGCAAAGATTGGCGATTTTAACAGCAACAACCGGCCTTTTAGGATGGCCCGATTTGGCATGAGGAGCCTCGCATGGAACGTGAATCAATGGAATTCGATGTCGTCATCGTTGGAGCGGGCCCTGCTGGTCTGTCCGCGGCGATCCGAACCATGCAGATTGCCGAGAAACAGGGGCGTGAAACCAGCGTTTGTGTCGTAGAAAAAGGATCGGAAGTAGGCGCTCATATCCTCTCTGGTGCCGTGCTCGAGCCGCGAGCGCTCAATGAACTGCTACCTGACTGGAAGGCGCTAGGTGCGCCGCTCAACACGGTGGTGACCGACGATACCTTCTTTTTCTACACCAGCGGCAAATCAGCGATCAAGCTGCCCAACTTTTTAATCCCCAAGCCAACCCATAACGAAGGTAACTACATCGTCTCAATGGGTAACGTCTGCCGCTGGCTGGCCGAGCAGGCCGAGGGCATGGGCGTTGAAATTTACCCCGGATTCACCGCCGCGGAGATCCTTTACCACGATGACGGCAGTGTCAAAGGAATCGCTACGGGCGAAATGGGGGTCGGCGCGGACGGCACGGAAAAAGAAAGTCACGTCCCGAGCATGGAGTTGCATGCAAAATACACGCTGTTTGCTGAAGGCTGCCGCGGGCACCTCGGGAAACAGCTGATGAGTCAATTCGGGCTATCCGAGGGAAAAGACCCTCAGCATTACGGCATCGGTATTAAAGAAATCTGGGAAATTCCCGCCGAGCAGCATGAAGAGGGAAAGGTCGTGCACGGCCTAGGATGGCCTCTGTCGGAGAGCAAATCCTCAGGAGGTGCCTTTCTCTATCACGCCGAGAACAACCAGGTGTACATTGGTCTCATCACCGATTTGAACTACAGCAACCCCCACGTTAGCCCTTTTGAAGAATTTCAGCGCTGGAAAACGCACCCGGAGACCCAAAAGGTCCTGACTGGAGGCAGTCGAATTGCCTACGGCGCACGCGCTCTTGCCAAAGGGGGTTGGAATTCACTTCCCACCATGCACTTCCCGGGCGGTCTTTTGATCGGCTGCGATGCCGGCACGCTCAACAGTGTAAAAATCAAGGGAAACCATACGGCGATGAAGAGCGGTATGCTCGCTGCTGAAACCCTAATGGAGGCATTACAAACCGAGGGAACGCCGGCCACAGACCTGGCGGGCTATCAACAAGCGCTGAAAAAATCTTGGCTGGGCAAAGAACTCTACACCACGAGAAACTTTGCCGGGTTCATGCATAAATTCGGTTACATGGTGGGTGCAGGCCTTGTGTGGCTGGATCAGAATCTGTTTGGGGGCCGTCTGCCTTTTACCCTGCATGATACGAAACCCGATCATGCCTGCCTGACCCCAGCTGCGAGCGCTAAAACCATCAGCTACCCCAAGCCTGACAATGTGCTCACCTTTGATCGACTTTCATCGGTGTTTTTATCAAACACTAATCACGAAGAGGATCAGCCCTGCCATCTCACGCTGCTGAATCCCGATATTCCTATCCAGGAAAATTTACCCACGTATAACGAGCCCGCGCAGCGCTATTGCCCTGCAGGTGTCTACGAAATCGTGCAGGAGGCGACGGGGCCGCGCTTTCAGATCAACGCCCAGAACTGCGTGCATTGTAAAACCTGTGACATCAAGGATCCGGCACAAAACATCACCTGGGTAACCCCAGAGGGCTTTGGCGGCCCCAACTACCCCAATATGTGAGGTGTTGGCTTGTGGGTTCTCAGGCCAGCTTAAAAGCGATCCCGTTGCTGCTCACAACGCCATCTGCATCGACTCTCTCAGCGAGGCGATACCAAGCCGCACGGGTAAACAACGCGGTCAGGCCATTGTCCAGGGTTACATAGGCCGCGCCGGCAGCTTTCGACTCAAGAGCGAGGGTATGCCGGCTGTCCAGTGGAATCTGCCCGCCGGTATTAAGGGTCAAGATCAGGGTTTCGGGTGATCTATCTGCGAGAGGCTCGGCGTCCACCACCCTTAAAGGGTGCATAGCGACTGCCACCACTACCTTCTCGACGGGCGTAACGAGATAGTACGCGCCATCACCCTCGAGCCGAAGAATGCTTGCAAACAAGTTAACGAGTTCTTGTCGCCTGATTGGGGCACCCGCGTGCCACCAAGACCCGTCGGCCCGGATCTCCATGCCGATATCGCCACAATGCGCGGGATTCCACAAATGCACCGGCGGTGAGGGCCGGCTGGTAACCCGGTCAGGCCCTTCGAACATGTCGTAGGGAGCACCGTCGGTGCTCAATTTAGCGGCGATCGCTGCAAGGCCGCCTAAAGATGCTGGCTTTTCCTCCCCCGGATCCAACCCCAGCCCCTCAAGCTATCGAATAATAATGTCGGCGTTTTGACGAAGTGCCAGGCGGTATTCGAGCAGAGAAAGCTGGCCCTGCACCTCTCCCAGTTGGCTGACAAGCTGATCAGCTTCCCCCGGGAGCAAGCTAGCGACGCTTCCAGGAGTTACTCGAGCCAGCTCCACAATCGCGACGTCACCCCCTGGCAGCTCCACCTTATCGATCGTTGCGGGGCCGGCGGTTTGCATATCAAACGCGAGCCTGGCGACTTCCGGGGGCAATAATCCCCCAGAACGGCGGGCACCCAGCTCTACACGCCACTCATAATCATCGGTGTTTGCGATCTCCTCGAGGGTCTCACCCCCGCTAACTCGCCGCCTAACCTCACCCACAAGATTCTGGTACGCCTCATTGGTGGCCGTCGTTTCCAGCTCTACCCGAATGTCACCCTCTACCTCCTTGAGTGACAATTGCCGTGAAGGCAGCTTCTGATTGATTCGGGTCACCAGGAAACGATTACCCGATAGCTCTAGCACAGCCGAATTATTGCCCAACTCATAAACCTCTTCGTCAAACAACGCCTCTCGGGCAGCGGCATCATCGAAAACCCCTGAACCGGACGAGCGGCTAATACCCGAAGCGCTCTGAACCAATAAATCCAGAGCATCAGCGGGCTGCTTTAAATCGCCGGCGCTGAAGACCATCTCGCGGAGGCTTTCAACCGTTGAAAGCAATACTTGCTCAGCCTCCGACTGCTGTATTGCTTGTTCCAACTCTTCTCGCAAGGCCGTGTAGTCCGGTGCGTCACTGGCAACGCGTTCCTCCACGCGGATAAAGTGAACCCCGGCGTCGGTCTCAACTGGGGAAGAAATTTCGCCTATGCCGAGTTCAGCAATGGCCGCTTCCATAGCCTCGGGAAACACCGAGCCGTCGGTAAAGCCTAACTGGCCCCCGGTGTTGGCAGAGCCGATGTCATCCGACGCATCCCCTGCAATGACAGAAAATTCTTCGCCAGACGCCAGTCGAGCTGCGACGTCGTCAATACGGGTCGCATACTCTTCAGCGTTCTCGTTGTCACGTTGGACGAGTAGAATATGAGCCACGCTGGTTTGTTCGCTGACCTCATAATCCGCTGCTACCTCTTCAAATTGTGCGTCAACCAATGCCTGGTCAACCGGCTGTATAAAATCCTCACGCGAGAGCAAAATGTAATCGGCGACCACCTCCTCTTCGGTGGTATATCGCTGAAGATTAGTCTGATAGAAAGATTCAACGTCCTCCACGGTCACCGCAATTGACCCTTT
>CBFHQV010000103.1:0-7104 GCA_965658055.1 Luminiphilus sp.
CCTGAAGAACATCAGAGAAAAAGAAACAGGCAGTGTTGTCGCAACGATAACGAAACCCAAAACCCACGTAGGCGCCTGTCGCTCCACGGGCATCATCTGCCGCCTTTGTTGTTAAATAAGAAAACCCGGGGTCGCGACTGTCTACTGCCAGGGGCGCGGTTAACGCGTCCAGATAAGCCTGTGCCGTTGCATAATCATCAGGTGAAACCCGGGCCAACTCCGGATACCAGAGGTAGTACTGATCGGCCACCAGCTCAACGAACTGTTTCTTTCCTTCTTCACCACAGGCTGCCGGCTCAGGTTCGGGTTCAGGCTCGGGCTCTGCTTCACTATGCCCGCGGACTTTTTCTGTCTCCTCAAGCAAACTACTGAATCTCGAGACCGGATCCGCTGATGCCAGCCCTGATAATAAGGAAAGTAGCATGGACCACGTTAGTGCTAACCTAACAATTCTCATTTAATAACCGCCGTCTTTAAGCTAGAGACATTAACTCGATGCTTCTATCGTAGCTGATTTGCTCGCATTGCCCTATGGAAAATCTTCGGAATAGTTCTTGGCAGCCTCGTCATCGACACGACAATTATCCAAGCGATAAACGACGGTAATGCCTTCTTCATCGCGTATCACTGCGAAACTAGTTTCGATAACGTCACCTAAAAGCGACGTTTCTCGAAGCATGAAACCATAAGGATATCGATCGAGAGTTGGCGAGAGGTTAGCGAGTAAGTGCCGTAAATCTCTCGATCCAGTCATCGCTTTATCCGCGCCAGGCTGGCGCGGTCAAACGACGCTTACCGTCTGTTGCTAACACCGTGCCCGGCTGGTCAAGTTTGTCGCGATCCCAAAGCTCGCAGGTAACCTGCTTGTGCTTCTGATCAAGCCCTTCACAGTAATTGCTATAACGACAGAGCATCACTTGAGCTCCTCTACCCTGCCTGACTTTCTCGAACCAATCAGGGTCCGCAAGAGCCTGCCGCGCAAAGCCCACCACGTCGGCCTTCTCCTCCTCTAACAGACGCTCGGCCTGATCAAAGCTGTAAATACCCCCAGCAGTCACAATAGGGGTCTTAAAGCCGGCGCCTCGCAACGCCGAGCGCACCGCCGCTACTGGTTCAACGTTACGCTCCCAGGGTCCCTGCGCATCGGATATGTAGGAAGGCATACATTCATAGCCACTGCGGCCGGTGTAGGGATAAGCCGCCCAGCCCACTTTGGGCTGTTTAGCGTCATCAAACTTACCGCCACGGGATAAGCTCAAAAAGTCCATGCCAGCCCGGGCGAATTCAGTGGCAAAAAAGCAGGCATCCGAGAGACCGCTGCCCCCGTCGACAATCTCGTCACTCAAAAAGCGACACCCGACCGGAAATTCCGCGCCGACAACATCCCGCACCCTCGAGAACACCTCGAGAGGAAGACGAATTCGTTCCACGACCCCACCGCCGTAGCCATCTGTCCGGGTGTTAGTGGCCGACAAAAAAGAGGACATGGTGTAAGCGTGGGCGTAATGTAACTCCACGCCATCAAAGCCGGCCTGCTTGGCCCGGTTTGCCGCCGCCGCAAACAATCCGGGGAGCGTCTCAGGCAGCTCGGCGATCGCCGGGATATGCGTGTCGGTGACGCGTTCACGATAGCCAAACCGCAGCGCCTCTAATTCTTCGGGCGACAACACTTGCTCAAGTTCACTATCACCGAGTTGCCCGAGCTTCGCACGCACCGCGGACTCGTCTGCACCCGGCATGTCGAGCAACTTGCGATGCTGATCGGTAATTGCCAAAAACCGCTCAAAGTATTTCACCGGGTCCGGTCTGCGACGGATGTTAAGAAAGTCGATCAGCTGGATTAACAAGCGTGTCTGCCCGTTACTGGCTTCGCGCACGGTCTCCACCAATCGCTTGAGACCCGG
Organism: Luminiphilus sp.; assembly: GCA_965658055.1. Lineage (GTDB taxonomy): Bacteria > Pseudomonadota > Gammaproteobacteria > Pseudomonadales > Halieaceae > Luminiphilus. The sequence continues at coordinate 1,905 of CBFHQV010000103.1, forward strand.
CACATAACTGTCATTCGAGATCCGTAGCAGGGGCCCACTCGGTATATCTCGAATACCCGTGGCTTCAATCACGATTGCACCGGGTTTGCCTTCGGCAAACCGACCGTACCAATCGATGACGTCCTGGGTAACCTCGCCCTCTTCATTCGAGCGCCAAGGCACCATCGCAGGAATCCAAGTCCGCTGCTCGAGGCTCATGCTGCCGATACCGATAGGTGAAAACAACCGGCTAGTCGCGGCGCGCTGGGCGTCCGGCCAGGATGCCACCTCGGTCTGATACTTAATGCGCTCGGCTGGCTTCCACACAGTCGTCTTCCATCTATACTTCTTGAATTCTCAGCTCACTACTCGAGGGATTCAGCTATTCCTGACTTCACCTGCTTGAGCGTGCTCATTAATCGCTGGTGATCTTCATGCGTGAGTTGCCCAAGAAGCTCAACCACCCATTGCTCATGGGCCTCTGCCATTTCCGCAAAACGGTGCTCACCCTCGGGACTCAACTTGACACAAAAAGTTCGGCGATTATTCGGCAGCGGCGCCCGATGGATCAGTCCCTCACTTTCCAATTGGCTCGCAATGCCCGACACGTTGCCACCCGAAACCATCATCCGTCGAGAAAGTTCGCCCATCGTGAGCCCCTCGGGCACCCGGGCGAGCTGGGCCATAAAATCGAACCGAGGAAGCGTGGTGCCAAAGGCCTCGCGGAGCCTGGTCCTGAGCGCGCCTTCTATCATATTGGTGCAAGTAAGCAGACGCAGCCAAAGTCTGATGGCGTCGTGGTCTCCCTGATCGAGCCGGGATTCATGGTCCAAGGTTCTTAGATTTTCTTTATTTTTCAACAAGAAATGGCAATCCTCTCATGTAGTAATTAGCCGGGGCATTAACGCCGATAGGCACCGCCTGTGGTCAATCATACTGCGACTGGTTAATATTTTAAATATAAAATGTTTGAATACGCCAGGCCAATATTTTAAACTTAAAACGTTTGGGGCGCGTCCACTCGCGACCTGTTGTTTGCACAAAATTTGCGCGCTGCGTAAAGCGCATGAGTCATAGCAAGGGGCACACTTATTATGAAAGTTGTCTGTATCGGTGGCGGTCCAGCGGGGTTGTACCTCGGGATCAGCATGAAGCTCCGAAATCCTGACCACCAAATTCAGGTCTTTGAACGCAACAAACCCGATGACACCTTTGGCTGGGGGATTGTGTTTTCGGATCAGACCGTTGAGAACATTACGGCCAACGACCCTGTCAGCGCGCAGACCATCGTGGACGAATTTATTCACTGGGATCTCATCGACTGCCATGTAAATGGCGAAGTCGAGCGTTCGGGAGGGCACGGCTTTATCGGCTTGGGCCGCAAGCGATTTCTTCAACTTCTGCACGCCCGCGCACAGGAACTCGGCGTGGAGCTTTACTTCGAGCAAGAATTTGAACTCAGTGACATTAACGATCGCTTCGCTGACGCCGATTTAATTGTCGCCAGTGACGGACTCAACTCCAAAATTCGCAACGCTCACCAAGACACCTTTCAGTGCACCATTGAAACCCGACCCAACAAATTTGTCTGGCTGGGAACCCATCAAACCTTCAGGGATGCATTCACCTTTATCTTTGAAAAAACAGAGCACGGCTGGGTGTGGGCGCACGCCTATCAGTTTGATGACTCAACCTCGACGTTCATCGTCGAAACAACCCCCGATGTCTACGATGCGCTAGGTTTCGAAGAAATGTCCCACAGCGAAAGCGCGGAGACCTGCCGCCAAATTTTCGAGCGCTACCTCGATGGACATGAGTTGATGACCAACTCGGCTCATATCAGAGGGTCTGCCTGGATCAATTTTCCAGCGGTGTATTGCGACAACTGGATCAAGGATGATCGCATCGTTCTCATCGGCGACGCTGCGCACACAGCACACTTCTCGATCGGGTCGGGTACCAAACTCGGCCTGGAGGACGCGATCTCACTCGCCGGTCATCTCAACAGCGGCATGCCTGTGCCCGATGCGTTGAAGGCCTATCAAGAGGAGCGCAAGATCGACGTACTCAGGCTTCAAAACAGCGCCCGTAACGCCATGATTTGGTTTGAGCATGTTCCACGCTACATCGACGCGTTCGACTTGAAACAGTTCAATTACTCTATGCTTACCCGAAGCCAACGGGTAAGCCACGAAAACTTACGCCTGCGAGATGCGGACTGGCTCGCCACGATGGAGGCACATCTAACCACACGCTACCTTGGCGACGCGGCCAATGAGCCAGTGCCTCCCCTATTCCTGCCCTACCAATTGCGCGATATGGCATTGGCCAATCGAGTCTGCGTCTCACCCATGTGCATGTACAGCGCAACAGATGGGCTGCCAGATGACTGGCACCTTGTGCACTACGGCTCCCTGGCCAAGGGAGGGGCCGGACTGATTTATACCGAGATGACCAATGTGAGCCCGGAAGCCCGGATTACACCCGGGTGTACTGGCATTTGGAGCGATGACCACACCCAGGCGTGGCAAAGAATCGTGTCGTTTGTACATAACCACTCGCAGGCAAAAATAGCCATGCAAATTGGTCATGCGGGGCCGAAGGGCGCCACACTTGAACCCTGGAAGTGGGATCCGAAAATTTTGGATGAACCACTGCCAACGGATCAGCAGTGGCCGCTGCTCTCGGCGAGCGCAGTTGCCTTCGACAGCTATAGCCCGGTACCAAGTGCCATGACCCGGGAGGACATGGATCTCGTACTGCAACTCCACGTTGACGCCGTTCATCGAGCCAACGCGGCTGGCTTCGACATGATCGAGATGCATGCAGCACACGGCTATCTGTTGTCCTCCTTTATCACCCCGGTACTAAACCATCGAGATGACGACTACGGCGGCAGTCTGGAGAATCGTCTGCGCTACCCGCTAGAGGTATGCCGTGCGATGCGTGCAGCCTGGCCCCAACAAAAGCCCATGTCCGTCAGAATTTCTGCTCACGACTGGATAGGCAATGATGGGGTCACCGAGGATGAAGCTCTCGCCATCGCGCAAGCGTTTTCACAGGCGGGCGCAGACATCATCAACGTATCCACAGGTCAAACGACTCACAAGGCAAAACCCCAGCCAGGCAGAATGTTTCAGACGCCGCTTTCGGACCTCATCCGAAACGAAGGGAGCATACCCACCATCGCGGTTGGCAACATTTACGAAGTTGACCACGTCAACAGTATCATCGCGGCGGGACGAGCTGATCTGGTGTGCCTCGCGCGGCCTCATCTCGCCGACCCCAACTGGACGCTTCATGCGGCAGCACAGCTAGGGTATAACGGGCCCGGAGTTAATGAGCCCCACCAATACTTTCTGGGTTATCGCCAGGCGCACACTCTCGCTGAGCGCGAAAGAGAGATATCCTGATGCGCCGGCACGCTCTTGTCACCGGTGCCGGTAGTGGCATCGGCGCCGCAATCGCTACAGCCCTGCACGCATCGGGCTGCAGCTTGACGTTGCTCGGCCGAAGACAAGAGCCTCTGGATCTCTTGGCCTCCACCTTAGGTGATCGCTGCCTGGTGCAACCGACCGATGTCACCAATCCGGAGCAGGTGGCCTCGGCCTTCGAGCACGCAAATAATAACCTTGGTCCCGTCGATATTTTGGTGAACTGTGCAGGTATGGCGCCCACCGCTCCTTTTCACAAAATTGAATTTTCCCAATGGCAAGCCACGTTGGATTTAAATCTTAACGGGGTGTTTCACTGCTCACAGCAGGCACTACCAACGATGCGAGAGCAAAAGTGGGGCCGGATTATTAACATTGCGAGCACAGGCTCACTGAAGGGCTACAAATATGTTGCCGGCTATGTCGCATCGAAGCACGCGGTACTTGGGCTTACCCGGTCCCTCGCGCTCGAGGTCGCCGACGCTGGCATCACTGTTAACGCGGTGTGCCCGGGCTACACCAACACAGACATTATTCAGCAATCCATCAAAACCATCGCCGAAAAGACTGGGCGCTCAGAGGCAGTGGCTCTGACACACTTCACCGATTCCAACCCCATGGGCCGATTGATTGAGCCCGCCGAAGTCGCGGCCGCGGTACAATGGCTCGCAAGCGAAGCGGCCGGAGCTGTTAATGGGCAGGCAATCGCCCTCGACGGTGGAGAAACGTCTTAACGAGGAAGTTTTATGCAGAAAACCACATTAGCAGACTATCAGGCCACTCATTTTCTGTGGCAAGCCGCCGATGGCGTTGCGCTGATAACGCTCAACCGACCCGACCGGAAAAATCCGCTGACCTTTGACTCCTACGCCGAACTACGGGATTTATTTCGCTCACTCAGCTATGCCGAGGATATCCATGCCGTCGTTATCAAAGGTGCCGGCGGCAACTTTTGTTCAGGAGGCGACGTTCATGAAATCATCGGCCCACTGACTGATATGTCTATGAGCGAGCTACTGGCATTCACACGGATGACCGGCGATCTGGTCAAAGCAATGCGCGCCTGCCCACAGCCCATCATTACCGCCGTGGAGGGTATCTGCGCCGGCGCCGGTGCGATTATCGCCATGGCAAGTGACCTCCGCTATGCGGCGCCCTCTGCCAAAGTTGCCTTCCTGTTTAATCGCGTGGGATTAGCCGGTTGCGACATGGGCGCATGCTCAATTCTTCCTCGCCTTATCGGACAGGGCCGCGCCAGCGAACTCCTCTACTTTGGCCGATCCATGGGCGCTGATGAGGGGGAGCAATGGGGTTTCTTTAATGGCATCAGCGAGAACCCACAACGCGACGCTACGGCCGCCGCCGAGCGCATCGTCTCTGGCCCGACCTTTGCCAATGGCATCACCAAGACACAGCTCCATCAGCAGTGGAATATGTCTGTTGACCAAGCTATCGAATGCGAAGCGCAAGCGCAGGCGATTTGCATGCAGACCGAGGACTTCAATCGCGCCTATCAGGCGTTCGTCAACAAACAATCTCCGGTATTCGAGGGTAATTGAGGGTGGTTGCTTGCGCCAGCAGCAGGCACTCACCAGACTCTGAGAGGAAGCGCAGTGAGCGATAAAAGTTTTCTAGATTGGCCATTTTTTGAGGACCATCACCGCGTGCTGGCAGCGACGCTGGATGCATGGGCTACAGAACACATGGCGGAGCTGACCGCGCAGGAGCACGACGATTTAGACGGCACCTGCGTCAAGCTGGTCCGCGCATTGGGCGCCGCAGGATTT
>CBFHQV010000104.1:0-7063 GCA_965658055.1 Luminiphilus sp.
ACTGTCGGTCGATGCCATGGTTCATCTGTAACACGTCATAGACGGCATCCGGTGGCTGCCAGCTTGCGGGTGTCGACAAGCGAGGACTCTCCGGGGCAGGCTTTTCGAGCTGACCAGCGGCTTCGGCTGTCGCCACCCGAATGCCCGTTACGTCTTGTTGCCCGGATAACACGATCACCCCCAGCGCTTCCAAGGACAGCAAAAGATCCCTCAGCTTTTCCCTTGACCAGAAGGGAAAGTGCTGACTGAGTGCGTCGTAATTGAGCTGGCACCAGGGGTCGGACTGGGCGGCGAGCAGGGGACCGAGGTATTGCATCAAAATAGCTTCTTCGAGCCCGATGGTGGCCGCCAAATCGGGTGAAAACGTCAGCTGACGGTCGGGAATGAGAGAAGCTGGTGGCATAAGGTCGGAGTCTGGCTGACGAACTCTGCTAGCATACCGGTGCAAAGGGGTTTGTGCACTTTTTGTTCCTCCCCGGCGTTAACTTGGTAGCGATTTGAGGTCGATGGCGTCCATGGCTAAAGCAAAAACCGCTTTTGTGTGTAATGACTGCGGCGCAGATTACGGCAAGTGGCAAGGGCAATGCACTGAGTGCAGCGCCTGGAACACCGTCACCGAAATTCGTCTGGCACCGGCAAAGCGCGCGCGGGACTCGTCACTGGCGACACGCCAGGGGTACGCGGGGGCGACCGCCGAGGTGCGCTTGCTCAAAGACATCGATTTGGTCGAGGTTCCCCGATTTGGCAGCGGCTTCTCTGAGCTAGACCGCGTGTTGGGGGGTGGCTTTGTCCCGGGATCGGCTATTTTAATCGGCGGTCACCCAGGTGCCGGTAAAAGTACGCTTTTACTTCAGGCGCTGTGCGGATTGGCCGCCGACCACGAAGCGCTTTACATCACGGGGGAGGAGAGCCCGCAGCAGGTGGCCATGCGGGCCGACCGACTCGGTTTGCCTGTCAATGCGGTGAAGCTCATGGCGGAAACGGACGTTGACGCCATCGTCGCCGCTGCCGAGCTTCACAAACCACGCATCATGGTGGTGGACTCGATACAGGTTATCCATTCCGCCGCAATTTCCTCTGCGCCCGGGAGCGTGTCTCAAGTGCGGGAATGTGCGGCGCAGCTCACGCGATTTGCGAAACAGACCGGCGTAGTGCTCATTTTGGTCGGTCATGTCACCAAGGAGGGGAGTCTGGCGGGACCCAAGGTGCTGGAGCACATGATCGATTGCTCGATCCTTCTCGAGGGCGAGCAGGACTCGCGGTACCGCACGCTGCGCAGCAGTAAAAATCGGTTTGGCGCGGTCAATGAGCTCGGCGTATTCGCCATGACTGATCGGGGGATGCGGGAGATTAAAAACCCGTCGGCTATTTTTCTCGATCGCGCCGAGGATCCAGCACCAGGCACCACGGTCATGGTGGTTTGGGAGGGCACTCGCCCGCTGCTCGTGGAAATACAGGCGCTGGTCGATGACAGTTCGCTCGGCAACCCGCGGCGGGTCGCTGTCGGCTTTGAGCAAAATCGGTTGGCGATGTTGCTGGCGGTACTTCATCGCCATGGCGGGATCATGGTTGGAGATCAAGACGTTTTTGCCAATGTGGTCGGCGGGGTTAGGGTGGTGGAAACAAGCGCAGATCTCGCGCTTCTCGTGGCGGTGGTATCCAGTTTGCGCAATCGTGTGCTTCCCCAGGATTTAGTGGTCTTTGGTGAGGTCGGTCTGTCGGGTGAAATCAGGCCGGTACCCTCGGGGCAGGAACGCCTCAGCGAGGCGGCAAAACATGGTTTTAAGCGCGCGATTGTGCCCAGAGGCAATGCGCCAAAGCAGCCTATTCCGGGACTGCAAGTCACGGCGGTATCCCGGCTTTCTGAGGCGCTGGAAGTTTTACTGTGAATGACAAAACGGTTGTCGCTGAACCGGGAGACGAGGCCACAGACCGCTGGTTGATAGAGCTTGCGACGCGAGTAGACCACGCAACATTTACCGCGACCTACCATCATCTCTCGGATTTGGGAGAGGTTGTTAAGCAGGCGCGACAAGATGGTCTGCTAGTCCGGGATCGATTTGTGTTGCTGGATCAGCTGGGGGCGGGCGGAATGGGCAGCGTCTTTACGGCGCGTGATCTCCGCCGGGAGGAAGCGGGGGATGCCGATAGCCTCGTGGCCATCAAGTTTCTAAGTGCCGCTTTTAGTGAACATCCGGACGCCTTGGTAACACTTCAGCGAGAAGCAAGAAAAACCCAGGCGCTCGCGCACCCCAATATCGTTACCGTTTACGATTTTGATCGAGACGACGACCGGGTCTTTATGACGATGGAGTTATTGCGGGGACAGCCCTTGTCAAAACTTGAGTTGCTCGAGGAGACAACCGGTAAAACCTATGATCGCGCCGACCTGTTGCGACAAATGGTAGAGGGCCTCGCGTATGCCCATTCGCAGGGGATTGTTCACTCCGATCTGAAACCCGACAACCTTTTTGTCACCCAGGAAGGTCGACTCAAGATCCTGGATTTTGGTATTGCACGACTGGCTGCTGGATCGTTACAGGGAGACAGTTTTGATGTGGCGCGACTCGGGGCGTTAACCCGCCGTTATGCGTCGTTGGAAATGATTCGTGGAGAGGCGCCGCACCCGTCAGACGACGTGTATGCATTGGGTCTGATCGGATACTGGTTGTTTTTAGGTCATCATCCCTTTGAGGGCGAAGCCGCTAATGTGGCGTTGGCTGAGAGTCTTAATCCGAGCTCGCTGCCACGATCAGTGCCGCTACGGATCCGACGAATGCTGCTGTCGGCGATAGCCTTGGAGCGTACCGCTCGCACGCCTGATGCGGGCGCTATGCGCGCGGCACTCTCGACCGTGCGTCAGCGAACATGGCTGCTCGCCGGTGCGGCGCTATTGGTCATTGCTATCTCGACGTTGTGGTGGCTCGATCGGCAGGGTCCGCCTGCGCCGGATATCCCCTTTGAGCAATTGACGGCGCTTGAGCAAAGTCGGTTTCAACAGGCACTGCTGTCGGGGCAGGAGCACCTGGCGGTAGGGGATCTGATGGGGGGGTGGCAGTACTACGAGATCGCTTGGGAGATTCATCCCTGGAATCCAGACCTTTTGGATGCGATTGACGCCTTGATGCAAGATCTCGAGCAGCGCGCCCGTGATCCCGAAGTCGGGTTTGATCAGGCAGCGTTTGACGCCACCTTGGAATTTTTGTCCAAGCATCCCTACCTGATTAATCATGGCGAGCTGGAAGCGCTTCGTGCGCATGCTGAGCGCAATTTTTAAATAGCTTTATAGCGTTTGGTTATTTATACTCGCGCAAGATATCAGGTGGAGCCTCTGGCATGGAGCCCATAAAGCCCGCTGAGGATTTAAAGGGCCGGCGCATCGGCGTCGGTTTTTTTACTGCTGCGGTTGTGGCGGGACTGCTTTGCGTCACCAACTTGCCCCGGGCCTTTGCTGCGCCCTCTGACACCCCCGATAGAGAATCCGTTTCTGCCGAGGGCAAATCATCTTCATTGTATGTCGTTGACTGTTTGCTCCCGGGTCAGCTGCGCAAGCTGGGTAACAGAACCTACATGACGCCCAGGCGCCCAGTCAGAACCACTGTCTCTGATTGTGCTATCCGCGGCGGTGAGTACACCGCCTGGGATCGCGCCAATTACGAGACTGCTCTGCGAATCTGGTTGCCCGCCGCTGAAGCGGGTGATCCTGAAGCGATGAATTATGTGGGTGAAATTTTTGAGCGTGGGCTCGGTACTACCCCCAATTTTGAAATCGCGGCGTTGTGGTACGAGCGAGGGGCCCAGGCTGGCTACCAGCCCGCCCAAGTCAATTTGGCCATGATGTATGACACGGGAAAGGGCGTCGAAAAGGACCCGGTCGCTGCGATTAATTGGTATCGCAAAGCGTGGGGGGTCCCTGAAAACCAACAGCTTTTGGTGGCTGACGAGGTCGCCGGAGAGCTTGAGGCGAGCGCGGCGAGGTTGGCGGCCGTTGAGGCAGAGAATGCAACCTTGGCAATGATGGCTGAATCCCAGCAGACCGCTGTCGTCGCGCTCCAGGATGAGCGGGATCAGCTGCTGGCTAGCAACGAAAGGCTAAAGGACAGCCAAGATTCATTGCTGGCTTTGCTCGACGACCTTCCGGCGCCGGCTGCAAACAGTGTGTCGACCGGCATTGTGACTGAGGGTAAGGCGCAAAGGGTTAAAAGCGGAGGTCGTGATTTTGGGCGTTACTACGCGCTTGTGATTGGCAACGGGTCGCACCGCTTTCTTGCCGACTTAATCACACCACCGAGTGATGCTCGGCGCATTGCTGACGTCTTGACCCGCCAATACGGGTTCGAGGTAACCCGGATTGAGAATGGGGACGATGTGGCTATTTTGCAGGCGCTTAATAGCTTGTACGACCGTCTGGAGCCTGAGGACAACTTACTGATTTATTACGCCGGCTATGGAAATGCGCGCACCGATGGTGCTCTCGAAGTCGGTTACTGGCTGCCGGTTAATGCCGAGCGACCACCCATTGATACCTATTGGTTACCGGTTGCCCAGATTGGAGCGCATTTGGCGAGACTCCCCGCGCGACGAATTCTTGTTATCGCCGATTCGTCCTTCGCCGGCTTGGTGGCGGAAACCCCGGCGTTCTTTTTTGCGATGAAACCGGAGCTATTGGTTTCCGACGCCTACATCAATTTGCGTTTTGGTAATCGGTCACGGCTATTGATCAGTTCCAACCGGGACTTCCCGCGCGACGCAACAGTCGATGGTCTCTCCGAGTTCGCGACAGGTCTGGCCCACGTGCTCGAGTCCGCGAATCAAATACTGTCGGCTCCCGCTTTATTTTTGCGCCTGCGAGAACAACTCGGGGGTGCGGCGACTGCCATTCAGCCAACCTTTAAATCGGTGAAAGGGGCCGGCGATGCCGTGGGGGATTTTTATTTTGTCCCGCAGGCTTAGCGTGCTGCTGAGAGCTTGCCTGCTGTTAGGGGGGCTTTTTTGGAGCGTCGCGAGCGGCGCGCAGGTCATTGCTCAAGGCGGAACCTTGGAGGTCATGATTCCCGACGGCGGCGGAGAAGTCCAGCTTGTTCCCCTCGCCGGTGGACCCGCGAAAACCTGTACCCAAGCCGGGGGCACCGATTGTAGGATAATAGGTACCGCCGGCGACGATATTGAGTTGACCGCAGTGCCTCAAGCGGGTTGGGGCTTCCTCGAGTGGTGGGTCAATGGATCGCCGGGCACTGCGGCCTCGCCTTTGGTTGAGCCCTTGCCTTTTGGTGGCGTGACTACGGTGGATGCTTATTTTGGTCCGATCCTCACCGTGTCAGTCAATGGTCCCGGAGGTGGCACCGTCTCGAGCGATGATGGTGCCATTGTCTGTGTCGCTGGGCAGGTTTGCAGCCATACCTATTCCCGCTCCTATACCTCGCCGATTCAGCTCACGGCTATCGCAGACTCGGGCTCGGTGTTTGCCGGCTGGAATCAGCCGGGTGGAGGGAACGCCTGCGCAAATCCCACTGCCAATGTGTGCGAGTTAACAGCTTATGGAACGGGCTTTGGTGCACTCCCCAATGGCGTGACGGCACTTTTTGAGCTGATTGATGACGATGGTGACGGCGTTGGCAATGCAGCCGATCTGTGCCCTAACACCCCGACGGGTGAGTCTGTGGACGCTACTGGCTGTGCGGCGAGCCAGTTGGATGGTGACGGCGATAATGTCAGTGACGCGGTGGATCAATGTCCAAATACCCCGACGGGTGAAGCGGTTGACGCAAATGGCTGCTCGGCGACTGAGCTTGATGGCGACAATGACGGGGTAAGCGACGCGGTGGATCAGTGCCCGAATACCCCGTTGGGAGAAACGCCCGATAGTGTGGGCTGTTCTCCCAGTGAATTAGATGATGACGGAGACAGCGTAAACAACGCGATCGACCAGTGCCCAAATACGCCAACAGGCGAAGTGGTCGACGCCAACGGGTGTGCGCTGGCCCAGCTTGATACGGATGGTGACGGCGTAGCCGATGACGCCGATCTCTGCCCCATGACACCTGCCGGCGCGGCGGTGGACTCAGAAGGCTGCGCCGCCAGTCAGGTGTTCTCGCTCGATATTCAGTTTTTGGGGAGTGGATCGGGCTTCGTTTTCGATGCTAACAATCTCTCGGAAACCTGTTCTAATGATTGCACCGTGATCGTGTACGAAGGGACCAGCGAAACAATCGGTGCTGAACCCAGATCCGGTTCCGTCTTCGTGGGCTGGGGAGGGCTCTGTGGTGGAGTGGCAAGCCCTCAATGCACTTTCCCGGTATCACCCGGTAGCGCGGGCACGGTTTCGGTCGAGTTTGATCTGGATGGAGATGGTGACGGCGTTGGTGATGGCCTGGATCAGTGTCCGAATACAGCGTTGGGTGATTCGGTTGACGGGGTTGGATGTTCGGTTGATCAACAGGATGCCGACAATGACGGTGTCCCTGATGGTGCTGACCAATGTCCCGCCACGCCTCTGGGTGAAGCTGTAGATGCAAGCGGCTGTAGCGCTTCCCAACTCGATAGTGATGGTGACGGGATCGATGATTCAATGGACCAGTGCCCTGCGACTCCGACTGGAGAGACCGTAGATAGCACCGGATGCCCGATAGAGACCGTCGGGGATGCTGATGGTGACGGGATTAATGATGATGTTGATCAATGCCCGGATACCCCCGAGGGCACTCTGGTGGATGACACGGGGTGCACCCTGTCGCTACCGATCGATGAGGTGCTTGATCGGGATGGCGACGGCGTGGTGTTCACCGCTGATCAGTGTCCTAACACGCCCGCCGGGGAGGAGGTCGATGAGGCGGGATGTTCTGCCTCGCAGCGGGATGGCGACGGGGATGGCGTCAATGACGCGATTGATTCCTGTCCCAATACTCCCTCTGGGGCCACGGTCGACTCATCAGGGTGCAGCGAGGGGGATGTTGAGGGCCAGGACACCGATGGTGACACGGTTACCGACAGTGACGATCAATGTCCACAGACAGCTGAAGGTTCACCGGTAGACCCGAATGGCTGTGCTGATGAGCAGAAGGAT
>CBFHQV010000105.1:0-7022 GCA_965658055.1 Luminiphilus sp.
AGATCAGGGGCGGCAGCCGTCGCAACTATTGTGCGAGGGCAGTGGCCAGTGCGGTTAAACAACGCTGGATGTTCACCGGGTTGCTCGCATAGCCCATCAGGCCAATGCGCCACTGCTTGCCCGCCAATTCGCCAAGACCGGCACCGATTTCCAGATTAAAGTCTTTCAGGAGTTTGGCGCGCACCGCGGCATCGTCTACCCCCTCGGGAATGCAGACGGAATTGAGCTGTGGTAATCGCCATTCCCGGCCCACCGCCATTGTCAGTCCCAGCGACTCCAGCCCAGCGACCAGCGCCTCGTGATTCCGTTGGTGGCGAGCAAAGCTCGCGTCGAGACCCTCCTCTTCGAGCATCAGCAGGGCTTCATGTAATGCGTACATCGCGTTGACCGGAGCGGTGTGATGATATGCCCGCTTCGATTCGCCGCCCCAGTAGCCCATCACCAGCTGCATGTCCAAAAACCAGCTCTGTACTTTGGTGGGACGTTGCTGAATGCGCTCCACGGCCGCGGGACTAAAGGTAATGGGTGCGATACCCGGTACGCAGGACAGGCACTTTTGGGAGCCCGAGTAGACCGCATCCGCACCCCACTCATCTACCCGTAGATCGATGCCCCCGAGGGTGGTGACGGTATCCATAACGACCAGCGCGTCGTGTGCCTTGGCCAGCCGGCATAGGGTCTCGGCATCACTGCGTACCCCGGTTGATGTCTCGCTGTGCACAAAGGCCAGCAGGTTCGCCTCGGGGTGGTTCTTGAGCGCGGCTTCCACTTTTTCCGGGTCGACAGGGTCACCCCACCTATCGTGCACCATGACCGCGGTGGCACCGCAGCGTTCGACGTTCTCCTTCATGCGGCCCCCGAAGACACCGTTTTGGCACACGATGACGGTATCCCCCGGGCTCACCAGATTGACGAAGGCGGCTTCCATACCCGCAGACCCGGGAGCAGAGAGAGGGATTGTTAACGGGTTAGTGGTTTTGAAAGCAAACTGCAGCAGTCGCTTTACGTCATCCATGAGGTCGATGAACAGTGGATCGAGATGCCCGATCGTGGGTCGACCCAGTGCCCCTAGCACCCGGGGGGACACGTCCGACGGTCCGGGCCCCATCAATGTTCTCACGGGAGGATGAAAGCTCTGGCTCATGGCGAATAGCTCGTGGTTAGGAATTGGAGGGGCGGCATGATGCCTCAAACTTTGTCTTATTGCGAACCGCTTGCGACCTCAAGGGCTTCTGATGCCGCAAGCCATTGTTGCTCGAGGGTATCAATCGTCTGCTTTGTCTCACCTTCACGTCGCACGAGCTCGGCCAAATCGTCTCTGCGCGCATCATCATAGATATTGGGATCGGCGAGTTCTGCCTGTAGCGCCGCCAATGTCTCCTGCGCGCTTTCCAGAGCTCTCTCGGTTTTATCGACTTGCTGTTGCAGGGGTCGCAGGCGAGATCGACGCTCCGCGGCTTCCTGGCGCTGATTTTTGCGCGAAGGCGCCCGTGCTGATGGGGCTGCTGATGGGTTTTCTGATTGTGTGACCGATTGGGTTGCCGTTGGCTTACCGTCAAGGGTCGGAGCGGAGCTCACCGTATTGGAGAGTATCCAGCGCTCATAGGTCGCAATATCCTCGGGGTATTCGTTCACCCTCGCACTATCCACCAGCAGCAGTTCTTCGGTCACGTTGCGGAGTAAATGACGATCGTGACTGACCAGTAACAAAGCCCCTGAATAGCCTTGAAGGGCAACTTCCAGCGCATGGCGCATATCCAAGTCCAGATGGTTGGTGGGTTCATCGAGGATCAGCAAGTTGGGATCTTGCCATACCACCATCGCTAGCGCGAGGCGAGCCTTCTCGCCCCCGGAAAAAGGTTTGATCGATGTGACGGCTTGATCGCCTTTGAAATTAAATCCCCCGAGAAAATCCAGTACCTGCTGTTCTCGGGCGGTGGGCGACAAGCGCTGCAAATGCAACATGGGACTGGCCTCAAGATCCAACACGTCGAGCTGCTGCTGATCAAAATATCCCAGCCGCAAATAGGCACCACTGACCCGGTCGCCATCGAGAAGCGGCAGCGCACCGGTAATGCTCTTAAGTAAGGTCGACTTGCCCGCGCCATTCTTGCCGAGCAAGCCAATACGATCCCCCGGTCGCAAGGTAAGCGCTACGTCTGTCAACACGGTGTGCTCGGCATAGCCAATCTTGGCGCGGTCGAGGGTCAATAGCGGGTCGCTGGTGCGCCCGGGCTCGGGGAACGTGAAGCGAAATGGCGAATCGACGTGGGCCGGCGCCACCCGCTGCATTCGCTCGAGCTCTTTGAGTCGTGACTGCGCCTGTTTCGCTTTCGTTGCCTTGGCGCGAAAGCGGCGCACAAAATCTTCGATTTCCGCGACCCGGCGCTGTTGCTTTTCAAATGTCGCCTGTTGCTGTGCCAGCTGCTCGGCGCGCTGCTGTTCATAGTCAGAATAGCCGCCGCGATAAGCGGTGAGCTGTTGATGCTCTATTTTAAGCACCCGCTGACAGGTGGCATCGATAAAATCCCGGTCGTGGGAGATCATGAACAAGGTGCCATCGTAGTTTTGAAGCCAAGCTTGCAGCCACAGCGTCGCATCGAGGTCGAGGTGGTTGGTTGGCTCATCGAGTAACAGCACATCGGAGGGGGTCATCAAGGCGCGTGCAAGATTGAGCCGAATCCGCCACCCTCCGGAAAATTGCTGTACCGGGTGATCAAGTTTTTCGAGAGCAAAGCCAAGCCCCAGCAACAATTGTTGTGCCCGGCGCGGCGCGCTATAGCCATCGAGGGTTTCCAGCTGTTGGTGCAGGATCGCCGCGCTCTCAAAATCCTCGCGTTGCTCGCTTTCGGCAATAGCGTTGAGGGTCGACCAGACCGCCGCATCACCGGCGACCACGTAGTCGGTAGCGGACAGCGACGAGCGTTCGCTTTCCTGAGCCATGTGAGCGAGTCGTAGCCCATCAAGCCCCCGAATATCGCCTTGATCGGCCTGCAGCTCGCCCATCAGCAGCGCAAAGAGACTTGATTTGCCGGCTCCATTCGCGCCGATAAGCGCTATGTTCTGTCCAGGCTGCAGGGTGATCGAGGCATTGCTGAACAGCACCTGGGGTCCCCTGCGCAGGGTAATACCTTCAAAGATAATCACAGGCTAGGCTCGCTCGCGCAGTTGCGCTTGCCAAAGGGCGGCGTAGTGGCCATCGGCGCTCAGCAGCTGCTCGTGTGATCCTGACTCGACGACTTTTCCGTCGTTGAGTACGACAATTTTGTCGGCATCGACAATGGTTGATAAACGATGGGCAATGACCAGCGCGGTGTGACGTCCCGCGAGCTCTCGAAACGCACTGAGTACCGCCTGCTCAGCGTGACTGTCGAGACTCGAAGTGGCTTCGTCAAAAACGAGTATCGGTGCGTTTTTAAGCACCGCTCGGGCAATAGCGACACGCTGGCGTTCACCTCCCGACAATTTGAGTCCGCGCTCGCCGACGGTGGTATCCAGACCGTCGTGTAGCTGACTGACGAACTGGTCGAGATGGGCGGCGTTAACCGCTAGCTCTACTTCTGTATCGCTGGCTGACGGTCTGCCGTAGCGGATATTCTCGCGCAGACTGTCGTTAAACAGCACGCAGTCCTGAGGCACGATGGCAATCGATTGGCGCAGCGAGGCGAGGGTGACTCCCTCGATGGACTGGTTATCAATGTGAATGGCCCCCGAGGTCGGGTCATAAAAGCGAAATAGCAGCTTGACCAGCGTCGATTTGCCGGCGCCGCTGGCCCCAACCAAGGCCACGGTCTGCCCCCCCTCAACCGTGAACGAAATATCACGCAGGACCGGCTGGTCCTCGCGGTAGGAGAATGACACACGATCAAATCTGATGGCCCCTGGCGTCACCCGAAGCACTGGACTATCAGGGCGGTCTGCAACGGTGGCAGGGGTTTCCAAGATCCCAAACAGGCGTTCGATGTTGGCGAGAGAGGCCTTAATCTCCCGATAGACAAAGCCCAGGAAACTGAGCGGTATAAACAACTGCAGCATAAATTGATTAATTAATACGAAATCACCCAGTGACATCTCATCCGCTCGAACCGCACTTGCTGCCATAGCCAGCATGAGGGTTTGGCTGAGCGCGATAATGCCAGCCTGACCCGCGTTAAGAGCGAACAGCGACAGGCGGTTTTTTCGCCGCGCCTGCTCCCAGGTTGTAAGCGCTTGGTCGTAGCGCTCAGCTTCAAAGGACTCGTTGTTGAAGTATTTGACGGTTTCATAATTGAGGAGGCTATCGACGGCTCGGGTATTGCTGTCCGAGTCAGCCGTGTTTACATCTCGGACAAACTGGGTGCGCCAGGTGGTCGCGCGAAAAGAAAAGGCGCCGTAGACCACCACAGACAACATAACTACGGCTGCGTATTGAATGCCGTAGTTCACAAAAAGAATGCCGGCGACAATACTGATTTCCAAAAGCGTGGGGGCGATATTGAAAATGAAAAAACGCATCAGGAAGCTGATGCCGTTGATACCACGCTCTATATCTCTGGCAAGACCACCGGTTTGCCGATTGAGGTGATAGTCGAGATCCAAGTTGTGGACGTGGCGGAAGACCTGCAAATTAATGACGCGCATGGCGCGTTCGGTGACCCGACCAAATAGCGTGTCGCGCAACTCCGCAAAGAGGGTATTCGCAAATCGGGCTCCTCCATAGGCTAAAACCAGCGCCAGCAACCAATGAAGTCCGATGAGACTCGTTTGGGAGCCCAACCCGTCAACCAGGGCCTTCAACAAAAACGGGATCGCCAATAACCCCACCTTCGCAGCCAGCAGGCAACCGAGCGCCAACCCGACCCGGTGTCGGTTGTCGAAAAGTATCGGCGCAATGCGTACCCACAGCTTTTTAAGCAAGACGCGACTGTCGGTGGAAAAAGAAATGTCGCTGCTCTTACCGTGCATGGGAGTCCTGTTTTGCAATATCGAGGTGGCAGATAGATGGGATCGGCCCGCCGGGTGCGATACTCTACCCCAGCTGGCAGTGTTACCAAATGCTGCGCCACTGCTTTTGACGAAAAAAGGACAATCCCATGGGACACATCAGTGACAATGTGACGCTGGATAATCCAGCCTTCATTCATGAAAGCGCTTGGCTTTACGGCAAAGTCACCATCGGTCCGGGGGTCTCAATCTGGCCCAATGTGGTGACCCGAGCGGAGTTTTTGGAAATCCGAATCGGTGCCCGAACCAACATTCAGGACTTTGTCATGATTCACGTGGGAGCGACAACGCCAACCATCGTTGGTGAGGATTGTTCAATCACACACCATGCCATCCTGCATGGCTGTGAAATTGGTGATCGCTGTTTGATCGGCATAAACGCCACGATTATGGACGGTGCAAAAATCGGCGCTAATTCAATTGTTGCCGGTAACACCATTGTTACCGAAAACAGCGTGTTCCCTGAGAATTCGATTATCGCGGGTGTGCCCGGCAAGGTTGTCGCGACGCGGGATTGCGGCAGTGCTAACGCGCTCAATGCCGAAATGTACGGCCGGTTTGCTGCGGCCTATGCCAAGGGTAACGACAGATTAGACGAAGCCGAAATTGCGGAGATTATGGCGCTCTATGGCGGAAAGTCGGCTGATAAAAAGTAGCGTACCCACCCGTCTACCACCGACGGTTGGGGTCAGAGCGCAAAAACGACAACGCCAGTGATATTGTCGTTTGCCGCGCCTGCCAGCGCGCTTTCTTGCAAGCTTGCTACCGCGTCGTCAGGCGAGGGTGCATTACCCAGAATCACATCCAGCTGGGCCTCGCCGAGTTCCCGATAGAGACCATCGGTACATAGCAGAAACCGGTCGCCCGAGGTTACTGAGAAGTTGAGTGCTTCAAGGGTGAGAGAGGGTTCGATCCCAATAGCTCGCGTGATGATGTTGCTTCGCGGGTCATTGGCTGCCTGTTCGGCAGTGAGTGTGCCCTGCGCGACTAACTCCTCCACGAAGCTGTGATCATGAGTCAATCTCGACAAGCTCTTGTCCCGCCATCGGTAAAGCCGTGAATCGCCGGCCCACAAGACGCATCCTTCATCACCCAGCATGACGCAGGCTGTGACCGTGGTGCCACTCTGCAGCGCCGGCTCGCTATTAGCGCTGACTCGGCGCAGTCGCTCTTGAGCCGTTTCTAGCGCCACGTTGAGCGTCTTTGATCGCTGGGATAACTCGCCCTCGAGAACAAGATCGCTGGTGACCGTGATCACCATGTCGCTGGCGAAGTCACCCCGGTGGTGACCGCCCATACCATCGGCTACCAACCAGAAACCTTGCTCGGGTCGCTCTAAACAACGATCTTCATTGCCCTCACGCTGCTTGCCTCGATGGCTAAATGAGGCAGAGCGCCAATCGGTGTTGGTCATTAGTGTCGACCTCCCTTTGCTTCCCTAAAAGCAAGAACACAGATGATTGATGACAATACCATCAACAACGCGATGACACCCGACCAGCTTCCATACTCATAAGCCCAGGTGCCGGCGAGGCTTCCCAGACCTCCGCCCAGGAACATCAGTCCCACATAAAGTGCCATCAGTCGCGTTCTGACAGCGGGGTCTTCGCGCAGACCCGTCATGCGGCCGGTGATGTCGATCACGGGCCCGACAATACTGAGTAGAGCAATGGGGGGTAATAGGCTCAGCCAGTGCTCACCACTAAAAAAGAGCAGAACCAAGCCAACAGGTTGAATCAGCGCCAAGACGAAGCGCGCCCGCTCGGGACCACGGCGGTCAGCCCACCGTCCTAAGCTGGAGGCGGTCGTTAGACCAATCGCCGAGAATGCGGTGAGGTAGCCAACCAGGTCGTAGCCGTAGCCGATGGCATCGCTGGTTAAGTGCAGGCTAATCGCCAGCCAGAGCGCAATAAACATCGCAAAATTCAGCCCCTGAATAGTTGCTGAAATCATGACCCGAGGGTGTTGGGCGCCCAGGTGCAGTAGTGATCGCAGTAACGCCGGGTAGTTGATGTTCGCTTTGGGCGTATTTTCATCGG
>CBFHQV010000106.1:0-7014 GCA_965658055.1 Luminiphilus sp.
AGGTCAGTGTTTACAGGGGATCTCATACTCCCCCGTCAGCCACCCCATCAAGACGTCACCGTAGCGATCCTGTCAGGCCGACATCGCCCTAGGCTTTATCAGCGCGCTGTGGCCTGCGATCTGCGCTTTAGTCCGCTGGAGGGGTCACTAGCGAATACGACCTGTTCATGATTTTTATAATCAGGGTGTTGAAAAAGTTCACGGTGCACTCCTTGCTTCGTTCACTCTGGGGGGGTTAAAGGGGGGAGGGTTCCATTATTCTTACAATGTCTTCGGCAGACTGGAGTTGGGCCATCAACCTTTGCTCTTCGCTGTGCAGTTTTTCTCGATTGCGATCTTTGACGTGCCCATATCCTCGAAGTTTGGCGCTCAGGCTAAGCAGCTCTCTTGCCCGGGCGTAGTTGTTGCTGTTCAGCAGGGTGGTGACTTGCTCGATGTGCCGAATATAGTTTTTAAGATCCTGACGCTCTCGACGGCGCTCGCGGCTCATACTGAAGAAGTCAAAAGGGGTGCCGCGCAAAAATCGACAGAAAGCGAGCGCCTGAAACAGAATCAGCACCCAGCCTCCGAATTCGCTTTTTTGTGCCTGACCAGTGACCTTGTCTCGTCGACTTAGCAGTGGCGGCGCTAAATGAAAGCGAAGCCGGTAGTCGCCTGAAAATTGATCCTTGAGTTGCTCTTTGAACAGCGCTGACGAATGTAGCCTCGCGACTTCGTACTCGTCTTTGATGGCCATTCGCCGAAATAGCTCCTTGGCAACCACTTCGGTGATAGAAAACGCTTGATCGGCATGCATATCAGACTGACGAATCTGATTAACAAGCCGCTCGTAACGGGTGGCATATCGCGCGCTTTGGTAATCCTTCAAGCGCGCTTTGCGATCAGCAATGATGTCGTCGAGATCTGCAGCGCTGGTTTTAGGCGTCTGCAGGCTGGATGCAATGGGCTTCGGATCGTGAGCATATTGCCGGCCAAGCTCAAATGCGTCCTGATTAAACTTTACGGCAACCTGATTAAGCTCGATAGCGCGCATGATTGCAGCGTGGCCTACCGCGACAAAGCCTCGTTGCCATGCGAAGCCAAGTAAAAAAAGATTAGCACCAATGGTGTCTCCCAGCAGTTGTCGCGCGATGGTTGTTGCGTCTACCGTATGCAAGTCGGCCTGGCCTACCTCTTCGGCGATTTGCTGCAGCATGTCTTCAGCTGGAAACTTTGCGTCAGGGTCATGAATAAACGAGGCGGTAGCTTGCTCCGCCGTGTTGACCAGCGTGTGGGTGCGCTCCCGCGCCCCCTTGGCGAGGCAATCATGACTTGCCGCCACGACCAGGTCACAACCTATCAGGAGATCTGCTTCGCCAGCGGGAATTCTGACTGCCTTGATGTCCTCTTGCTGCGCAGCGACCCGCACGTGACTGGTGACTGCACCGAACTTCTGCGCTAGACCCGTTTGGTTCATGGTGGCGCAACCTTTGCCCTCGAGGTGGGCAGCCATCGCGATAAGCGACGTGATCGTCAATACACCGGTACCGCCAATCCCTGCCACAACGGTATTCCATGGTTTATCCAAGGTGGGCAAGCTGGGCTCGGGGAGGGTGGGTCGCTCCAATCGTTTCAGCTTTGTGCTATCGCCGGCTTTCAGCTCACCACCAATGACGGAAACAAAGCTTGGGCAGAATCCCTTGAGACAGGAAAAATCCTTGTTGCAGGCGCTTTGATCGATTTGCCGTTTTCGGCCGAGAGCTGTCTCCTTGGGCAGCACTGATAGGCAATTACTTTGGAGGCTGCAGTCTCCACAGCCCTCACAGACCGCCTCATTGATGACAACGTGCCTGTTTGGTGTAGCCAGTTGATCGCGTTTGCGTTTTCTGCGCTTTTCAGCGGCACAGGGTTGCTGATAAATGATGATGGTGGTCCCCGTCATCTCTCTCAGCACCCGTTGGACCCGGTCGAGTTCATCGCGGTGGTGGACGGAAAGACCTGGCCATGCGCGAATTCGATCTTGGTGTACAGCCGGTGTATCTGAGAGCAGGGCAATTCTTTTCACACCCTCGCCCTTCAGTTGCTGAATCAGGTTGTCAATCGAGAGCTGCCCGTCTATGGGCTGTCCGCCGGTCATCGCTACGGCTTCGTTATAAAGGATCTTGTAGGTGATGTTCACTCCCGCGGCGATTGCCGCGCGAATAGCGAGCAAACCTGAATGAAAGTAGGTGCCATCGCCCAGATTTTGGAACACATGTTTAGTGGTAGTGAAGGGAGCCTGTCCAATCCATGTTGCACCCTCGCCACCCATCTGGGTAAAGGTGTGAGTTTCTCTATCAGGCATCCAGGTGGCCATGTAGTGACATCCAATGCCCCCGAGTGCATGACTGCCCTCTGGCACTTTTGTTGAGGTATTGTGGGGGCAGCCAGAGCAAAAGTGAGGGACTCGGTCCAGGCTAGCTTTTTTACTGGCGAGGGATTGCTCTTTATCTTTAATCCATCTAACACGCTGTTCCAGAGTAGGGTTGGTATAGAAACGTTGGATACGAGCGGCAATGGCAAGCGCGACCATGGCGGGGGTTAGCTCCCCGGTGTTGGGGAGAAGATCTGCGCCTGTCTCGTCGAACTCGCCAACGACCCGGGGCCGCGAGCCCACCGGGTGGTTATAGAGCTGCGAGGTAAGCTGGTCCTCAAGAATCGAGCGCTTCTCTTCGACAACCAAGATTTCTTCAAGCCCCTCAGCGAACTCATGGGTTGTTTGTGGCTCCAAGGGCCAGGGCATGCCTACCTTATAAACTCGGATTCCAATTTCTGCCGCCGCGGCCCGGTCGATTCCCATGTCCTCGAGCGCCTGGAGTACGTCGAGATAGGCCTTGCCGGTGGAAATAATGCCGAAGCGGGGGGTCGGGCTGTCGATGGTTATCCGGTTCAGCTGGTTAATCCGGGCAAACTCGCGAGCCGCGTAAATCTTGTACTTATTGAGGCGCAGTTCCTGCTCAAGCGGTTTGTCAGGCCATCGAGCGTGAACCCCATCGAGGGGTAATTCGACCCCTTCCGGTATCGTTATTTCGACGCGCTCGGGATCAATGTCGGCGGAAATTGCAGAATCCATATTCTCTGTGATTGCCTTCAGCGCCACCCAGCAACCGCTGTAGCGCGACAACTCCCAGCCGAAAATGCCTAGATCCAGAACCTCCTGCACGTTGGCAGGCGCGAGGACGGGAATTGAGGCCCCTATAAAGTTGTGCTCTGATTGATGAGGCAAGGTGGAGGATTTGCAGGCATGATCGTCGCCAGCAACGGCCAGTACGCCGCCATGGCGACTGGTTCCAAAAGCATTGGCGTGTTTAAAAACGTCCATGCTCCGGTCGACACCGGGACCTTTGCCATACCACATGCCGAAAACGCCATCGTATTTAGCGCCGTCAAAGAGCTGGGTCTGCTGGCTTCCCCAGACAGCAGTGGCGGCCAGCTCTTCGTTTACGCCGGGTCGAAAGTGGATATTGTGTCGGTCGAGATAATGTTTAGCCTGCCACATGGCCTGATCAACCCCACCCAGTGGTGAGCCCCGATATCCTGAGACAAATCCCGCGGTGTTCAGCCCCCGTAGCGTATCGCGTTGGTGTTGCAGGATGGGCAACCGCACCAAAGCCTCGATCCCCGTCATATAAGCCCTGGCTTTGTCGAGCGCATATTTATCGGAGAGACTTACTCCGCGAAAGGAGGTGGGTAGCGGTGCATTCACCGAGTAGATCCTCATGGGAGGTGGTGGCGCCATTGTGCTTTACCGGATCGGGAATTAGTTTGCTTTTTTTGGGCTAAAACCCCAGTATTTAGATAAAAATTCCCTGCAATAGCAAATTATCGGTAAAAAAGTGCATATTGAGCTCGACCGAGTAGATCGATCACTTCTCGCTCTCCTGCAGGAGGATGCGGGAATGACCACAGCGGCGTTGGCTGAGCGGTTGAATCTGTCCCAGTCACCATGCTGGCGCCGCGTCAACAGGCTCGAACAGGCAGGTCTCATTCAGCGCCGAGTGGCGGTGCTCAATCGGGAGGCGCTTGGGATGGAAATCGTGGTGTTCGCCACGGTTAATTTGACCCAATCGGGGCGTCAAAACTTGCTCGCCTTTGAGTCCGAGATGGAGCGCTACCCCGAGGTGGTCGAGTGTTACACCATGACAGGCATTTGGGATTACATCTTAAAAATTGTGACGAAAGATATCCGCCATTACGAAGACTTTGTTCGCAATACGCTTACTGCCAGTGAAATGATTCGGGAGTTGCATTCCCACATGGCAGTAACCGAGATAAAAAATACGACGCAGCTGCCACTGGGCACTCAGCTTTGATTGCCAGGAGTTGGGCTCGCGGATTTTTTGAGTGAGGCGCTATTGCCCCGGTAGTCGATAAAGTTGGTTTTGATAGGCATAGGAGCTCCAGGTGGCTAGCCCGACAGCTCTGTCGATGAGGTTCTGGTCATTTTCGGTTGCAGGGGTCAGCCCATTAGGCGTTCGTTGGTAGAGCACCGGTGGCTGATCTAGTTTCATAACGACAACCTGATCTCCCTGCATGTACGCCTGGGTTTTGTCATATTGCATGACTGCTCGGCCAGGTAAGCTCTCGATATCCGGGCGAAATAGATCGACGCCAAATGTGGGGATGGGCGTGCTGATACCCATCATCCCCAGCAGGGTAGGAATGATATCTATCTGACTCGCCAAGCGATCTACTTTGCTCGGTTCCACGGACCCTCCCACTACCAATGCAGGGATATGAAACCGCTCGATGGGAACAAGATCATCGCCCCACACGCGGGAGTTATGATCGGCAATGACAAGGAACAGGGTGTTATCCCAGTATGAAGAATTTTTCGCTAGCTTGAAAAATTCGCCGAGCGCGTAGTCGGCATATTTGACGGCATTATTCACCTGCTGCTTGGGCTGCGAGTGTAGCGTGATCCTGTCGTCAGGGAATTCAAAGGGTGAGTGATTGGAGGAGGTAAAAACCAGAGAGAAGAAGGGTTTTTCGTGGGGCTTATCGAATTCTTGGTGCGCGCGCCGTAGTAAGTCTTCATCACTTACACCCCATGAGCCTTTAAAAGTGGGATTTGAAAAATCCTTCTCCTCGATAACGGTCTCCACACCGTTGCCTACGAGAAACTGCCGCATGTTGTCGAAGTGGGCCTCGCCGCCATAGATAAAGCTCGTCTCGTAACCGTTTCGTTTGAGCACCTCGGCCAAACTAAAAAATGAATGCTGCGCCTTGGGAAGTTTGACCACGCTGCGA
This sequence comes from Luminiphilus sp., assembly GCA_965658055.1. GTDB lineage: Bacteria > Pseudomonadota > Gammaproteobacteria > Pseudomonadales > Halieaceae > Luminiphilus. The sequence continues at coordinate 5,269 of CBFHQV010000106.1, forward strand.
GCTGGGGTTGGCGTAAATCCAGTGACGATCGCCTCAATGCCTCGCACCGATCGAGTGCCGGTAGCATACAGTTGCCCAAACCAAATCCCTTCTTCAAAAAGGGCATCCAGATTTGGGGTCAGATCTAGGCCCCCAAGCGCCCCGACGAACTCGGCCCCAAGGCTCTCCTCGAGCACGATCACCAGGTTTGGCCTTTCGGCAAGGGGGGAGTGTGCCGGTTCATGATGCAGAGTGGGAAGCTCCACACTCGAAAAGTGATCAGCGGGTAGTGCGATTCCCTGGCGGACCTGTTCTAGAGCTTCCTCGGGAGTCATTGATCCATAGGCCCGGACACTTCTTTCATGGCGAATGGCACTGTAGGACGCATAGGCGACGCTGTAGGCGGAGCTGAGCATTAAGTCGTTGACGAGCAAGTCGTTTGTAAAAGCTAATACCGAGGGGTTGGCTGGCCGGTGTCCCAGGCTTGATCGAATGCCCAGGGTACAAGCGAAGAGAGAGAGCAGCACAAGCCCTATCGCCAGCGATAAGCCGGGTTTGCTCTGCATTTGCTGACGGCCAGAAAGTAGCCGGTAAAAGCCCGTCATAAGAGCCCCTGTCGTAAAAATTCCGAGTGACACCGGCGCCTTATAGCCACGCCATAACATGGTGAGCACCTCCCGCGGATATTTAAGATATTCCACAAATAGGATGTTTGGACGAAGGTCGAATTCACTGATAAATGTTGGTGTTGCAGCTTCCATCAATAAGACGAGGCCATACGCCGCCGCGAAGTAAACCGTCAGGATTTTTCGCCACACGTGGTATTGGCAAAAGAATGGATGGCCTACCAAAGGTAGGGCTAGGATGGCGAACAGCACGATTAAGTCAAACCGGAGGCTTTGTATGAGGATCGTGGTGAGGTCTGCCACGGCCGATACACGATCCCAATGCGTAGCGATCAAGGCGGCTCTGGAGCAGAAGAGGGTGAGCAGGAGCGCTCCCGAAGACAGCCAGATCGGGCGATATAGATCCAGCAGGTCCGAGAGTCCTTGAGTTCTTGTCACTTGCGCACCCTATGAAACCGCAGGCGCGCAAGATTACTGAGGCAGTCTTAAGGGAGGCTTAAGTGCGTGCGGGCCGCCCCTAGGCCGGATACCAAAAATGGGCGCTTCACGTCCATCTGAGAAGTCGACAACGTACCTGGTGGAATTTGCCGAATACGGAAAGATAAAAGGGGCGTTCCATGCCCCAAGTGGGAGGTGCCTGCTGGGCTTTTGTAGCGCTTGGGTCTTCCTTGACCCGCCCAGCGGCTTCCCGGTCGTCCTGACTTGGAGCCATGATATGCAATGCAAAATGCAATGTAAAGTAAAAATTCATAAAATCTTTAAATTTATAATTGCAGGTTGGCATACTGAGGTCCGCGCTGCGACTGGTTACTTGACGTAGGCGGTAAAAATCGTCAGGTTATCGCCGAGGTCGATCTTTTTTTAAGGAGTGTGGTGTGTCCCGAGTTGTCGTTACTCTTTTCATGTGTGTTTTAGCTGCATCCATGCCCTCGAGGGCGCAGGATCTCGGGTGTGGTTCGGCAGTGAGCCTGGATGGTGCTGACGTTACAGTCGGGGCCGTGTCAGGAGATGACACCGAAAACATTCAGTGCGCGCTCACCGCGGCGGCGCGTGATGGTTACCGAAATGTTTTTTTGTCAGATGCCGAGTATGACGTTGGGGGCATAGAGGTCACGGGTTTTGTTGGCGACTTGGCCGGGCG
>CBFHQV010000107.1:0-6715 GCA_965658055.1 Luminiphilus sp.
CCCTCGATATTCGAGCAGGTCGGCTGCCGCCGCACGGGTCGCGTTCACCACATCCTCTCGTGCGAGTGGGTTTTCGAGGCCTCGACGAAGCGCACGGCGAGTTTCGGTATAGGTCTGGCGGAGCAGTGAGCTCCGCCAGGCGTTCCACAGCTCGGGGTTGGTCCCGTGGATATCTGCCACCGTCAGGGTATAGAGATAGTCAAGGCGCTCTTCGGTAATCACATGGGAGGCGAATTTGAGTATCTCATCAGGATCGGAGATATCTTTGCGCTGAGAGAAGGAGCTCATGAACAAGTGGTTTTTTGCCAGCCACACCACAAGTTCTGTGTCGCGTTGGTCGAGGCCATGTCGCTGGCAAAAGCCATGAGCGTCAACAGCTCCAAGTTCGGAGTGGTCCCCTCCGCGGCCTTTACCAATGTCGTGGTACAGCGCGGCAATATACAGCAGTACTGGCTTTCGTAATCGCTGGGCAATACGGGTGGATACCGGGAACTTGTCGGTGAAGTCGGCGCGCATGAATCGCCGAGTATTGGCGAGTACTTCTAGGGTGTGCGCATCCACGGTGTAGGCGTGAAAAAGATCGAACTGCATTTGCCCAACGATGCGTCCAAACTCCGGAAGGTATCGCCCCAGAATGCCGTGGCGGGCCATTCGACGCAGCTGCATGGTGACCCCAAAGGGTGACTGCAGCAGGGCCATGAAGCACGCTTGATTCTCTGGGTTGGCACGAAACGCCGGATCGATGCGGTGCTGTGCTGCTCGCAGCAAGCGCCAGGTACCGGGCGCGATGCCAGTTATGGTGGAATCGTTGGCCAGTACCACAAAAGCACGCAAAAGATTGCCCGGTTTTTCGCTGAAGACTCCTGAGTGGCGCGCCGACAGTAAGCCGCCGATGACTTCAAAATCGTCATCAATGGTCACTTTCGGAAAGTCTCCCTCCGCGCGCAGGATCTGCTGATCGAAGGCCTGCATGACGAGCTCGTAGAGCTGACCGATTGCCTGCGCCCATCGGTAGTAAACCTGCATGAATTGCTCAACGGCAAGTTTTTCTCCGTCGACCATTTCCCACAGGCCAGCGAGCTTACGCTGATGGTCAAACAGTAGTCTGTCTTCCTCTCTTCCCGTGAGCGTGTGCAGCGCGAATCGAACCTGGCCGATGAAATTCTTGCCCGCCTCCAGCATGCGTTTCTCATCGGGATTGAGGTAATCGACTTCATCGAGGGACTCGAGAGAGATGCCATAGTGGCGCTTGGCAATCCAACCAATGACCTGAATATCCCGAAGTCCTCCGGGCCCGTTTTTGACGTTGGGCTCTAGGTTATTCTCGGTGTTGGCAAACTTATCGTGGCGCTCATTGGTCTCGGTTAGCTTTGCCAAGTAGAAGTCCTTGCTGTTCCACATGGCATCAGAGCCCACTTTGTGGGTAAGGCTTTCTAACAATGAAGCATCACCCACTATCGGTCTCGCTTCGATCAGCGTCGTAAAAACGCTGAGATCACTGGCGGCAAGATCGACACACTCAGCTATTGAGCGGACACTGGAGCCCACTTTCAAGCCAATGTCCCACAGCTGCTGCAGCAAGCCTGATAGTCGTTCACCGAGCTCAGCTGAAGGCTCGCTCTCTGAAAGTAGTAGTAAATCAATGTCCGATTGGGGGTAGAGCTCCCCCCGTCCGTAGCCGCCCACCGCGAAGATGCCCAACCCCGCATTATCGAGGTCGGCTTTGGACCACAGGTAGGCTATCAACTGATCCATGGCTTCTGCCCGGGCGGCGAGCAGGGGCCAGATCGGTTTGGTCGGATGGAACTGTGACGCCAGGGTTTCCGTTATGGTCTTCAAAAACCGCTGGCAATCTGCCGTGGGATTACCTGTGTCTTGGATTGCGGGCGCCGTGTCGGTCGAGGAAGCGGTCATTTAGCAGGGCAAATTTTCATTGCGCCGGCGGGTAAACACTTCGCAACCCGTCGACGTGACAGCCAGCGTGTGTTCCCACTGCGCCGACAGCCGGCCGTCCTTAGTCGTGACGGTCCAGCCGTCTTTAACATTTAATTTTGTGTGGCGTTTTCCCGCATTGATCATGGGCTCTATGGTGAAGGTCATTCCTTCCGCCAACACCATGCCCTCACCGGGCCTGCCGTAATGCAGTACCTGAGGTTCTTCATGGAATATTTGGCCGATCCCGTGACCGCAGTATTCCCGCACTACTGAATAGTAATTGCCTTCTGCGTGTTGCTGGATGACATGACCTATATCCCCCAGCGTTGCGCCGGGTTTGACCACTTCCAGAGCCCGGTACAGACACTCCTGGGTGATACGCATGAGCCGCTCGGCGTGGGGCGCAACATCACCGACACCAACCATGATGCTGGTGTCGCCGTGCCACCCGTCTTTGATGACGGTGACGTCGATATTGACGATGTCGCCATTTTTTAGGCGCTTGCTGTCGGAGGGAATGCCGTGGCAGATAACCTCGTTAACGGAGGTGCAGATCGATTTGGGGAACCCGTGATAGTTCAGCGGCGCGGGGATCGCTTGCTGAACCTCGACGATATAATCGTGGCAAATCCTGTCGATTTCTCCGGTGGTCATCCCCACGTCAATCAGTGGCTCGATCATCTCGAGAACCTCGGCGGCGAGACGTCCGGCCACGCGCATGCCCTCGATTTCTTCCTGAGTTTTGGGTGTTACTGGCATGAAAATATAGTCTTGGGTTAACAACGGTCCCATTGTAGCGGAAGCCGGATGCCATGTCTTTGGGGGCTTTAGTCTCGCTACAGCTTGTGGTATAAAGCGCGCCCGCGGCCGCATTGGGCGCGGAAAACCGCCAGGCATAAGGGGTTCAGCCTCTAGCTATGGCCTAACGAAGCACGATCACCCTGTCACCTGAGCCGGGTGCTGGCATAGCCAGTTGGACTCAGGCGGTGATCGGAAGAGTAACCCAAACAAGGAAGCAATCATGACGCAGGTAAGCATGCGCGATCTGCTGCAGGCAGGCGCACACTTCGGACACCAGACCCGTTTCTGGAACCCCAAAATGGACCAATACATTTTCGGGGCTCGTAACAAAATTCACATTATCAATCTCGAGCACACGGTGCCCGCCTTTAACGAGGCGTTGGACTACGTGAAGCGTCTGGCGAGCAACAAGAACAACATCATGTTCGTGGGAACCAAGCGCGCTGCAGGGAAAATCATTCAAGAGCAGGCGGAACGCTGCGGTATGCCGTATGTGAGCCATCGCTGGCTTGGTGGCATGTTGACCAATTACAAGACGGTCCGCGCATCGATCAAGCGACTTCGCGAGTTCGAAGAGCAAGAGGCCGACGGTACGTTTGCCCGCTTGACCAAGAAAGAAGCCCTGATGCGCACACGGGCCAAGGAGAAGTTGGAGCGGTCTGTCGGCGGTATTAAGGAAATGGCGGGTCTTCCCGACGTGCTCTTTGTGGTCGATGTCGACCACGAGCGCATTGCGGTTACGGAAGCCAATAAGCTTGGAATCCCTGTGATCGGGATTGTCGATACCAACAGTAATCCCGATGGCATCGATTTTATTATTCCCGGCAATGATGACGCCATTCGGGCGATCAAACTCTATGTGAAAGCCGTTTCTGACGCTGTGTTGGCAGGAAAGGCTGAACGCGGCGAGGTGCCTGTGGCTGATGAATTCGTTGAAGTGGCAGAGGCTGCCGATGCACCCGCCACCGACGAGGCCCCGGCCGAAGCGTGATGACGGCGCCGCGCGCGCCGCGGCGTCCTCCCAATATTCGACAGCTTTAGCTGTACTAACTCAGGGTTGAGCACTGCTGCTCGAAACCTGAACGAGGAATTAATTATGTCTGCAGCATTGGTGAAAGAGTTACGTGAACGCACGGGCCTTGGGCTTATGGAGTGCAAAAAAGCGCTTGCTGAGGCCAACAACGACGTAGAGGCAGCTATTGAGGCGTTGCGTAAGTCCAGTGGTATGAAAGCGGCAAAGAAAGCGGGTCGAATAGCCGCGGACGGCGTCGTGGCGATGCGTATTGCCGAAGATGGCGGCTACGGCATTTTGGTCGAGGTGAACAGTGAGACCGACTTTGTGGCGCGGGATGAGAATTTCCTCAACTTCGTAGGTATGGTCACGGACGCTGTTTTCGAGAGCCGCTCTGACGATGTGGAGTCGCTGAAGAGTGGTCCGATTGAAGAGGCCCGTGAAGCTTTGGTCCAAAAAATTGGCGAGAACATCGGGGTCCGTCGGGCAGCGATGATTGATGGCTCTGGGGTTCTTGGCGGCTACGTACACGGTAACAAGCGAATCGCCGTTCTGGTTGAGCTCAAGGGTGGCGATCAGGACTTGGCGCGGGATGTCGCGATGCACGTGGCGGCGGTGAATCCTCAGGTGGTCTCTCCGGAGCATATGCCCCAGGAATCGATCGACAAAGAGCGAGCGATTTTCACCGCGCAGGCTCAGGAATCGGGCAAACCGGCTGAAATCATCGAAAAGATGATCGATGGACGGATCAAAAAGTACCTCGCCGAAAACAGTTTGACCGAGCAGGCCTTCGTGAAAGACCCTGACACTACCGTGGGTAAGCTGGTCAAAGCGGCCGGAGCAGAAGTGGTGTCTTTTTCGCGCTTTGAGGTTGGCGAGGGCATTGAGGTCGAAAAAGTCGATTTCGCCGACGAAGTGGCGGCCCAGCTCAACGGTTGAGACGGCCGTGGCGCACTAGGCAAGAGAAAACGGGGCATCAGCCCCGTTTTTTATGGGCAAAAATCCTGCCAAATGGTGATTTGGCTGCCAGCGCGCCTAACGCCGGCGTGAGGATTCCGGTAGTATCTCGCACAGCGATTTTTAGGTGAGTGGGGCGGTGAAAGAAAAAGTTTATAAACGCATCCTCTTGAAGCTGAGTGGCGAAGCCCTGACGGGCGATGAGGCCTTCGGCATCGACCCCAAAGTGCTCGATCAGTTGGCGCTTGAAGTTGGGCAGTTGGTGGGGATTGGTGTTCAGGTTGGCCTGGTGGTCGGTGGCGGAAACCTGTTCCGCGGCAAGGCGCTGCAGGCGGCGGGTCTGGACCGAGTTACAGGGGATCATATGGGCATGCTCGCCACGGTGATGAACGCCCTCGCAATGCGTGACGCTCTCGAGCGCTCAAACATTGCGACCCAAGTGATGTCCTCGATCCCCATGAGCGGCGTTGTCGATCATTATGACCGACGCAAGGCGATACGCGCGCTGAGCAACGGCGACGTCGTGATTTTCTCGGCGGGGACTGGTAACCCGTTTTTTACGACTGACTCCGCAGCGTGCCTGAGAGGTATCGAGATTGACGCCGACTTGGTGCTGAAAGCAACCAAAGTTGATGGGGTTTACAGCGCCGATCCTATGAAGGACAGCAACGCCATCCGATACGACGAGCTGACCTTTGATGAGGTGCTCGATAAGAAATTGGAGGTCATGGATCTCACGGCAATTTGTCTGTGTCGGGATCATAATTTGCCGGTCCGGGTTTTCGATATGGCCGAGCGGGGCGCTCTGCTCAGTATTGTGCGTGGTGGCGATGAGGGCACTCTCATCAGGTAGCGGCCACATCAGGTAGCGCCGATAAAAGTGTGCGGGCGACAGTTGACTTGGGCCTGGAAATGGAAAAAGAGTGATGATTGACGATATCAAGCAAGATACGCAGCAGCGCATGGAAAAATCCCTTGAAGCGCTCGCTCATAACTTCAATAAAATCAGAACCGGCCGTGCCCACCCGAGCCTGCTCGATGGGGTGCGTGCGGAGTATTACGGGGCGGAGACACCCCTGAACCAGTTGGCCAATATCAATGTTGAAGACGCGCGAACCCTGGCGGTCACCGCTTTCGACAAGAGCATGACGCCCGTTATTGAAAAAGCGATTATGAAGTCTGATCTCGGGCTAAATCCCGCCACTGCCGGGGATGTTATCCGTATCCCTATGCCGATGCTCACCGAGGAAACCAGACGCGGTTACATCAAGCAGGCAAAAGCAGAGGCCGAGGCCGCCCGTGTTTCCATTCGCAATGCGCGTCGCGATGCCAACAGCTTGCTCAAAGATTTGGTTAAAGACAAAGAAATTTCGGAGGACGATGACCGCCGCGGCCAGGATCTGATTCAGAAGCTGACCGATAGCTTTATAGCAAAGGTAGAAGATGCCTTGGCTGTCAAAGAAGCCGACTTGATGGAAATCTGAGGCTCCCGCTTCAGTCCCCTGACTTCGTGAACGCTCGCTACGACACAATCCCCACCGCGCCGGTCCAGCAGCCGCTGCGCCACCTCGCGATCATTATGGACGGCAACAGTCGTTGGGCAAGGCTGCGCGGACTCTCGGTCACCGCGGGTCATCGTGCCGGGGTTGAGGCCGTTCGCACCACACTGGAAGCCTGCAAACAGCGAGGCATCGAGGTCCTTACCCTGTTTGCCTTTAGCAGCGAAAACTGGGGCCGACCCGAGCCTGAGGTGCGCGCGCTGCTTGCTTTGTTTTCACGCTATTTGCGACGAGAGACTGAAAAGCTCAATCGGGACAACATTCGCCTTCGTTTCATCGGTCGTCGAGATCGATTCAGCGGGCGCTTGCAGCGACTGATGGCGCGGTGTGAAGCCGCTACGGAGGCGAATACCGGGGGCACCCTGGTGCTCGCCGTTGACTATGGCGGTCAATGGGATATCACCAACGCGATGCGCGATTTGGCATCGCGGGTGGAACGGGGAGAGCTGGC
>CBFHQV010000108.1:0-6646 GCA_965658055.1 Luminiphilus sp.
CGCCACGCCCAGATGGTAACCGCCATAGTTTTCGACCCCAGCCGATAGCGACAGCCCCTGCCTGTCGTCTGCCGCAGTGGTTCTGACATGTATTAACCCCGCGAGTGCATTTGCACCCATCAGCGTACCTTGGGGGCCCCGCAGTATTTCAACCTGCCTCACGTCCCACAGAGTCGCCGCGCCGGCAAGCCCGGTCAAATCAACGCCATCAATCAATAAAGCGACGGAGGCATTGACCGGTTCGATAAATTGACTGCGCTCGCCAATGCCGCGAATTTGAACAAAACGACTGCGCGAAGCACCGCTGCTGGCATTCACGTTGGGTGCCGCCGACAGCAAGTCTTCAAGATGCTGGCCTCCGCGAGCCCGGATCGTCTCGCGTCCAAACAGGGTGACAGACTGTTGATCGGCATGGGATGCCCGCAGTACGGCCGTGACCAGCGTTTCCTCAAGCTGAAGGCTGCCGGCAGATTGCGACGGTTCTGCCGAGGCGGTGGGTGGTGCAAGGAGACTGTTGGCGAGAAACAGTATCAGAGCGGCGAGCCCTCTGATCTCGGGATTCTGGGTGGTTAGGCGCAGTCTTGGCATATGTTCCTCTGGGCGGGGAACAGTTGGTAACGTTGCCCCTGGGATGGGGCGAGCCTGTTCCTCCGCCGGCATTATCCGGTTCAGGTTCAACGGGTTCACAAAGAATTCATGTGTCTCAGGCAGATGCCGCCCCGCAGGATGGTGTAAAGTATACACACTGTTGGTGGCAAATTGCGGGTCGCCACCTCACCAGGCATGGGAACCACTGACTTTCACGATGCAAGCAGTCTTTGAGAAATTAAATTATCGGGACTTCTCCGATCAATTCAGAAGGCAGGTGACCCGACTGAGTGTTCCGGCGGCATTGAGGCGGCTGCAATGGGGCTTGCTCGCGTGCCTCTCAATGTGGATAGCCGTTAGCATTGCGTCATTAATCTGGTCGCTTTGGTCGGGTCCCGCAGCGCCTGAGATAATGGCGCCTATCGTCAATCCTCCCAGTCAAACCAACCGAGGAGAGGAGGTTGTGACGCTTGATGTGGGGTCGATGCTCGGGCTGGGTCTCTTTGGGAATCCCGTGAATGTCACTGGGCAAGCAGAAGCCGTAGCGCAAACCGCATCAGATCGCGATGGCATCGAGGCCGGGGCGAAGGAAACGAGGTTGGATTTGACTCTTGTGGGGACGCTCGTGACCTCAACCGATGGGTTGGGGACAGCGGTGATTGAAGCGAGGAAAACTCAGACCACCTACGCGGTGGGGGATAGCCTGCCCGTTTCGGGCGATGTCACTCTGGCGAAGGTCCTTACAAAACAGGTTGTATTGAATAATGGCGGACAGTACGAGTTGCTGACGCTGTTTGAGGATAATCCGCTGTCCAAGGCTGTGCGCGTGAGTGCGGTACAGGGCGAGCCTGACAATACGCCGCCGAGTGCGGTAGATCCGTCGGCCACTTCGTCCGGAGTCGTTATAGACTCCCCCGAGGCGACAGCGATCGCGGCGACCTATCGAGAGCGCCTTTACAGCGAGCCTGAATCCCTGGCGAGGGCCGTCAAGGTAAGCGCAGTGAACAATGAGAACGGCATTTATGGGTACAGGGTTGCGCCGGGTAGTGATGCGACTGCGTTCAAGGCACTTGGATTTGAGTCCGGTGATATTGTGACGGCGGTTAACGGTTTAGATCTTAGCGACCCGGCCAACACGGTTTCGCTTTATCAATCCATGCGCGATGCCACCGAGGCGACTTTCGACATCAAACGAGGAGACACAACGCTCACTCTCTCGGTCAGTCTCGGACAGTTGCAATAGGAGTATGTCTTGTTTGATTTGAAACACCATGTCAGAGGCCTTTTGAGACGTCGAGTCAGCATGTTCGGCGTTTTGGTGCTCGTGCTTGCGGTTGCATGGCCGGGTAGCGGCGTCCCATCAGCAAGTGCACAGGAATACACGGTTAACTTGAAGGACACCGAGATACAGGAGTTCATTCAGTTTGTCGCTGACGTTACCGGCACCACGATCGTTGTAGATCCGAGTGTAAAAGGAAAGGTCAAAGTCATTTCGTCCAAGCCGGTTTCGCGCAGCGAGCTGTACGACCTGTTTTTATCGATTTTGGATGTGCACGGTTATACGGCGGTGCGCTCCGGCAACGTTATCCGCATTATTCAGAATAAAGATGCGCGCTCCTCACCCGTAGAGGTGCTGGAGGATGGAGATGAGCTCTATAACGATGAGTACGTGACCCAAGTTATCCGCCTCGAAAATGTCTCCGCGGCCAAGTTGATTCCGGTCTTGCGTCCGTTGGTGCCCCAGCAAGCTCACATGGCAGCGTACGCCCCGAGCAACGCGATCATCATTTCCGATATCCGGTCGAACATTAACAGGATTCTCGAGGTCATTGACCGCATGGACCAGTCGGCTGTTCGCACCACGGGGGTCATCAAGCTGCGTTACGCGGTCGCCGAGGACGTGGTTCAAATGCTTCAGACCTTGGAGAAGAAGAACAAGGGGGAGGGCGCCGAAGCGGATGAAGAAGTAACCCTGGTCGCAGACAAGAGAACCAATAGCGTTGTTGTAACAGCGGATGAGCTCAACGGTCAGCGAATCAAAGACCTTGTTAACTATCTCGACACACCGCTTGAGCAGAGCGGAAATGTCAAGGTTATTTACCTTGAATACGCGAATGCCAAAGAGGTGGCGGAAGTCCTGACTCGGGTGATGCAGAACATTACCCGATTGGATGAGACTGGTGATCGAAAGCGGAGCTCAAATAGCAACTCTACGATCGAAGCCGACGAAGGAACAAATGCGCTCATCATTACAGCGGATGCCGATGAAATGGCGGCGCTTGAGGCGGTGATCGCGCGGCTTGATATCAGGCGCGCACAGGTGCTGGTCGAAGCCATTATCGTGGAGATGGAACTGAGCGAAGGACAAGAGCTTGGGCTTCAATGGCTGTTTGCAGATGATAGCGGTGCTTTCGGTAGCAATATCAGTACCAGTTCCGCCCAGCAGAGTCGCAACGCGGCGATCGCCGGTTCGATCTTGGGCGAGGACGGGGTGAACGAAGATATCAATGTGGGAACCCTTGCCGGCGCATTGAGCCAGGTCCCAGGAACTACCTTCGGGTGGGGCGTCGTCGATAGCAAGATGTCTATGGCGGTGATACTCAGTGCGCTCGAGACCCAGGGCAATGCAAACATTCTGTCGACGCCCAGTCTGCTCACCTTGGACAACGAGGAGGCCTATATCACGGTGGGCCAAAACGTGCCTTTTGTGACGGGCTCCTACTCCAACACAGGTGGCGCCAATACCGTTCAAAACCCGTTCCAAACCATCGAGCGGGAAAATGTGGGGATCACCTTAAAAGTCACCCCGCAGGTGAATGAAGGTGACTCGGTCGTACTCGACATCGTTCAAGAGGTTTCCAGCATTAGTCAGCAACTTCTCGCAGCTGCGGATGTCATTACCAATGAGCGAAAAATTGAAACCAAGATATTGGCATCCGATGGGGATGTGGTGGTCTTGGGGGGACTGGTAAAAGATGATATTCAGAACAGCCAACAGGGCGTGCCTATTCTTCAGGATATCCCGTTGCTCGGCCGGCTGTTCCGCAACGATATAGTGTCGGTGACCAAGTCAAATCTCCTGGTCTTTATCCGTCCCACCATTGTGAGAGACCAGTCGGCTCTGCGGGGAGCGACTGCCGAAAAATACCGCTACATACAAGAGCAGCAAATGCAGCGGCGAGCTCGCGGCCTTATGTTCTTGGATGATGGCAACCTGCCATTGCTACCGGATTGGGAAACGCAAATCCAGCAGTTGCCCGAGGTGCCCGACGAGGGTTCGCCTTCAACGCCCAACACCGAGGCAGAATAATTGCCTATGGAACCCTTAGCCGAGGTGATGGAGAGCGAGACTGCGCCAGTAAGCTTAGCCGGTGCGCTTCCCTTCGCTTATGCCAAAAGCCATGACGTGCTGCTGGACTGGCGTAGCGAGCAACCTATCCTCGTCTACACCGGTGAGTTGCAGGCCGATGTGTTACTTGAGGTTAGACGACATCTGGGGCAGCGTTTTGCGCTTGAATCGGTTTCTCAGGAGATTTTTCAGCGCCGATTGACCGAGGCCTATCAGCGCACCAACAACGAGGCGGCGCAGATGGCAGAGGACATCGGTGCTGACGTTGACTTGAGCCGACTGGTTGACCAACTGCCGGATCTCGGCGACCTCATGGATGCCGAGGACGATGCGCCCATAATCCGACTCATCAACGCCATTTTGTCTCAGGCTGTCAAAGAAAAAGCGTCCGATATTCATATTGAAACCTTTGAAGACCACTTGAGCGTTCGCTATCGCGTCGATGGTGTGTTGACCGAGGTTCTGTCTCCCAAAAGGATGTTGGCTCCGCTGCTGGTATCGCGGCTGAAGGTGATGGCAAAACTGGATATCGCAGAAAAGCGTGTGCCGCAGGATGGCCGAATTTCTGTGCGCATTGCGGGTCACGCTATTGATATTCGTATGTCGACGATTCCGTCGGCTCACGGTGAGCGTGTTGTCCTGCGGCTTCTCGACAAGCAGGCGGGGCAGTTGGAGCTCGCGCAGCTCAATATGAACGAACAAGTAAGCGCTGCCTACAAACGTGGATTGAGTAGCCCCCACGGCATCATTTTGGTGACCGGTCCGACGGGGTCAGGGAAGACAACGACGCTTTACGCGGGTCTGTCGAGTATCAATCAAAGCTCTCGAAATATTCTTACCATCGAAGATCCCATCGAGTACATGTTGCCGGGTGTCGGCCAGACCCAGGTAAATACCAAGGTGGATATGACGTTTGCCCGAGGCCTTCGCGCTATTTTGCGCCAGGACCCCGATGTGGTTATGGTGGGCGAGATTCGCGATCTTGAAACGGCTGAAATTGCCGTACAGGCGTCTCTCACGGGGCACCTAGTGCTGTCGACATTGCATACCAATACGGCCATTGGCGCCGTGACGCGATTGCAGGACATGGGGGTTGAACCATTTCTCTTGTCATCCTCGTTACTGGGTGTGATGGCGCAGCGTTTGGTCAGGCTGCTATGTCTCAGCTGTAGGGAGGCCTATCGGGCGAGCGACAAAGAGCAAGAACTGCTGGGTGTGAACCACGATGGTGAGCTTACACTCTGGCGCGCCAGAGGCTGTGAGGCCTGTAATCACACCGGCTATCGAGGTCGCACCGGAATTTATGAGCTTATTGAAATAGACGATACGCTTCGCACTCTAATCCATGAAGGCTGTGGTGAGCAGAAGATGCTTGCTGAGGCACGTCAGCGTTACCCGGGTATCCAGAAGGACGGAAAACGCCGGGTGCTGGCCGGTGAAACCAGCCTCGAGGAAGTGCTTCGAGTCACATCAGTCACCTAACATGACGGCCTTCAAGTACAAGGCACTCAATGCCCGGGGTAAACTGGTTAAAGGGGTTCTTGAGGGCGACTCAGAGCGGCAGATACGCAGTCAGCTTAGAGCCAAGCAGCTGCGTCCGGTCGAAGTGGGTGAGGCTGGGCGCGCCGCGGCCAATGACGCGCGTTTTCTGGCAGGCTTTCTGCGCCGTGGTTTGAGTGCCTCTGAGCTTGCGTTAGTGACCCGTCAATTGGCGACTCTGGTCGCTTCGGCACTGCCGCTGGATGAGTGCCTGCAGGCGGTCGCCGAACAGACGCGTAACGCAAAAACCAAAGCCATTTTGCTGCAGGTCCGCTCGAGAGTGGCTGAGGGACATACGCTTGCCCATGGGATGGGTCAGTTCCCCGCGGCCTTTGGTGATATGTATCGCGCCATGGTGACCGCCGGCGAACAGGCGGGTCAGCTTGCTCCGGTGCTGGAGCGATTGGCTGACTACACGGAGAGTCGCCAGCACACCGCTCAAAAGTTACAGATGGCATTGATCTACCCCTTCGTGCTGATCGCGGTTGCCATTGCTGTCGTTTCTGCGCTGATGGTCTTTGTGGTACCGGAGCTGGTGGGTATTTTTGCACACACCAAAAAGAGTTTGCCGCCCCTCACCGTAGGGCTGATTGCGACCAGTGACTTTCTCAGGGACTACGGTCTGTGGTTACTTATCGGCCTGCTGCTGACGGCGATTGTTTTTAAATGGCTGTTAAAAAAACCTGACAATCAGCATATTTGGCATCGTTTGTTATTGGCTATGCCCGGTTTGAATCGCGTTTTGATTAGTATGGATTCGGCCCGCTTTGCGTCTACACTGAGTATTTTGATGGCCAGCGGAGTTCCTCTCTTAGAGGCACTTCGAATCGCCAGCGCTGTCATGAGTAATGTGGTGCTTCGTCGCGCATCTGAGGGTGTAGCGGTGAGAGTTCAGGAGGGTTCAAGTCTGAACAAAGCGCTGGCCGAGGAACAAATCTTTCCGCCCATGATGATCCACATGGTTGCCTCGGGAGAGACTTCAGGTGAGCTTGAGACCATGCTGTCGCGATCTGCACTCAACCAGGAAAGGGAGCTCGAGATGACGCTGGGAACCGTCATGGGACTCTTCGAACCCTTGATGGTGGTGATTATGGGTGGCTTGGTTCTCTTGATCGTTATGGCCATACTGCTTCCAATTTTTGATCTCAATACCATGGTGAGGTAAGGCAA
>CBFHQV010000109.1:0-6490 GCA_965658055.1 Luminiphilus sp.
GCGGCCGCGGGATACCCGCCTCTTGGCAGTCTTGCAGGCGCTGCCGGAGAAACACCACCACCTCGTCGACCACGTCCTCGTAACGCGGGTTGTCCTGCATCGTGGCCGGCTCCTCGGCCATATGCATCAAACAAACAGGCAGACCGGAGGCGAGTGCTGCCTGCAGGGCACCCTCGCGTCGCAGGGCTCGCACGTCATTGATAAGACCGGCGCCCGCCAAGGTGGCGGCTTCCATCACCGCGGGAGTGCTTGTATCAACTGAAAGGATGGTGTCGAAGCGAGCCCTCAACGCCTCGATCGCCGGGATAACGCGGTCAAGTTCCTCGACTGGGGAAACAGGCGTCGCACCCGGACGGGTGGATTCTCCGCCGACATCCAGAATGGCCGCACCCGAGGCCACCATGGACTCGGCTTCCTCAAGCACCTTGTCCAGCGAAAGCCGACCGCCATCAAACAGTGCACCGCCGTCTGAAAAGGAGTCGGGGGTTACATTGAGAATGCCCATGACTTGGGGCCGGGACAGATCGAGCCACTGACCTGCGCAGTCTATGCCCGCGCAGTCCGCCCCCGCACCAATCTCGGCGTGCGTTGTCACGGCGGCGGCTTAGTGCTCGCTGGCGGGCCCGCCAATTGGTCCGGGAGACTCGGCCTCATCGACAACCGCAGCGCCGCCAGAGGGGTTATTGGTGCTCGAATCATTCCATCCGGAGGGAGGCCGAGGGGCTGATCCCGCCATGATGTCATCGATCTGCTCGGCGTCGATGGTTTCATACTGCATCAGCGCGTCGGCCATCACGTCGAGCTTTGCTCGATTGTCGTCAAGGATCTCCCTCGCCTTGGCGTAGCACTGATCAATGATGTGGCGCACTTCCTTGTCAATGGCCCGGGCGGTCTCGTCTGACATCGCCTTGGCAGGCTGTGCAGCACTGCGGCCCAGAAAGACTTCCTCTCCACCCTCGTCATACATCAGAGGACCCATGGTCTCGGACAAACCCCACTTGGTCACCATGTTGCGGGCAATTTCTGTTGCACGTTGAATGTCATTGGAGGCGCCGGTCGTGATGCCATCGGCGCCCAAGGTCATTTCTTCGGCCACCCGACCCCCGAACAAGCTGGTGATTTGGCTGACGATATGCCGTCGGCTGTGGCTGTAGCGATCTTCCTCGGGCAGGAACATGGTGACACCCAAGGCCCGACCTCGCGGGATAATTGAGACCTTGTATACCGGGTCGTGCTCGGGCATCAAACGTCCGACAATCGCATGCCCTGCTTCGTGGTAGGCGGTATTCAGCTTTTCTTTCTCGGACATGACCATCGAGCGCCGCTCGGCCCCCATCATGATCTTGTCTTTAGCGAGCTCGAACTGCTGCATACCCACCAGACGTACGCCGGCACGGGCGGCAAACAGCGCCGCTTCATTGACCAAATTAGCCAAATCGGCACCCGAAAATCCGGGAGTGCCTCGCGCAATTTTCGACGGCTCAACATCTTCAGCGAGGGGAACCTTGCGCATATGCACCTTGAGAATTTGCTCGCGACCGCGAATATCAGGAAGCCCTACGACTACTTGCCGGTCAAAACGGCCCGGCCGCAACAAGGCCGGATCGAGCACATCGGGGCGGTTGGTGGCAGCGATCACGATGACACCATCGTTCATCTCGAAGCCATCCATCTCGACCAACAGCTGGTTAAGGGTTTGCTCGCGTTCGTCATGACCGCCCCCTAGCCCGGCGCCACGGTGTCGACCGACGGCATCGATTTCGTCGATGAAAATGATGCAGGGGGCCTGTTTTTTCGCCTGTTCAAACATATCCCGGACTCGGGAGGCGCCAACACCGACGAACATCTCAACAAAGTCTGATCCCGAGATTGAGAAAAACGGCACCTTCGCCTCACCGGCGATCGCCTTCGCCAGCAGCGTCTTACCCGTACCGGGCTGACCCACCATGAGCACACCCCGGGGTATTCTGCCACCCAGCTTTTGGAATCGACCGGGGTCTCGGAGAAACTCCACCAGTTCCTGCACGTCCTCTTTGGCTTCGTCGACGCCGGCAACATCGGCAAAGGTCGTGGTTATTTGATCCTCACCCAACAGCTTAGCTTTGCTCTTGCCAAAACTCATCGGGCCACCACGGCCGCCGCCGCCACCCTGCATCTGGCGCATAAAGAACATAAACACGGCGATGATGATGAGAATGGGGAAGCTGGCGACCAACAGTTGGGTCCAAACGCTCTGCTGTTCGGGCTTACGACCCTCAACTTCGACGTCGTGGCTGAGAAGATCATCCATCAATTTGGGATCTTCAACCATCGGCCGGATCGTTTCGAAGGTGGATCCATCATAACGCTCTGCCGTAATGGTCAATCCATCCACGACCACTTTCCGGACTCTGTCGTCATTCACTTCCTCAACAAAGTCGGAGTAGCCGACCTGCTGGGTGGCACCCTGCATGTTGAAGTTGTTGAATACCGACAAAAGCACTGCGGCAATGACTAACCACAGCAATAAATTTTTCGCCATATTGTTCACATCCAAATCCTCTAGGGCGCAGCGCTTTTCGCAGGGCCAGACATTATATAGGGTTTACGTGATGCCTCCAGCGCCGGATTTCAAGGGCCTGCACGCGGTAAAATCGGGTTTTTCCTTGGAAAAGGGCGCGAATACGGTGGAAAAAGCGCTTATCTAGCCGGTAAACCCTGATGCCACCAGATAAACTTCCCTAGAACGCGGGCGAGAAGCTTCGGGTTTGCGGGTTAGCACCTTGCCAAAATGGCGCCGAGCCTCTGTCATTAAGGGTTCAAAACCCTCGCCGTGGAACACCTTAGCAACAAAAGCCCCGCCCGGGGCAAGCACTCGGCACGCCAGATCAAGACCCAGCTCCACCAGATACATGGCCCGAGGCTGATCCACCGCGTTGAGCCCACTCATATTGGGCGCCATATCAGAGAGCACGACATCTACTGGCGCATCACCCACTAAATTCAGGAGCTGATCGAACACCGCTTCCTCCGTGAAATCACCTTGGATAAATTCCACGCCAGCAAGGCTGTCCATAGGCAAAATGTCACTCGCCACAATCCGGCCATTACTCCCAACAAGCTCGGCTGCTATCTGTGACCACCCGCCGGGGGCAGAGCCCAAATCAAGGACCGTCATTCCCGGCCGGATCACCCTGTCCTTGTCATTAATCTCCAACAGTTTGTAACACGCTCGGGAGCGATATCCGTCTTTGTGCGCCCGCTGGACATAGGGATCCTCACGGTGCTCTTTCAGCCAGGCGCGGCTTGAGGAACGTTTTTTAGGCATGGACAGCGACTCTTGGCGCAAGCTCGAGTAAACTACGATACCAAGTTTACCGCCAGCCGGCACATCAGTGGCTCCTATCACCATGTCAAATCTTACGAAAACAGGCGCACTCAAAAATAGTGAGCTCAAACAGTTCCGCGCCATCGCCCACAAACTCAACCCCGTCGTCATGGTGGGCAGCCACGGTATTAGTGACGGCGTGATCGGCGAGCTGGACCGAGCGCTCCACGATCACGAACTGATTAAACTCAAGATAGCGGTAGGTGACAGGGACTTGCGGGACACGTTGCTGGCTGAGCTTTGTGATCGCGCTGGCGCGACCCTTGTCCAGCGCATTGGTAACACGGCGACTTTGCTGCGGCGCAGTGCAACTCCTGATCCGCGCAAATCAAACTTACTACGAACTCTTTAATCCCCCGTGGCGACGGTTCTCGAATTTCCCTCGCAGGAGACCCGAGCCTACGCCTTCCTCGAGCGGGAGCTTCGCACCTTGCTAACGCGCAAGGGGGCTGATGAAGCGCTTATTGACTACGCTGTCGATGCCTTGACCTCTGTTTACCGAGATATGACGGACGCGGAGCGCTTTTCGTTCCAGGTTGATCTACCGAAGTCGCTGTCACCCGAAGAGGTTGCAAAGCTGGACGAACAAATAAGTGCCGGCATTGAAGAGCTGCGCTCCCACCACCACACGCTCGCGCTGAAGCTGGCGGCTAGACTGGTGCTGACTGAGATGAAGTTATTTCAGCACGAGCGAGAAGACGCGACCTCCCCCGACGACTAAAGCAATGCCTGAACCACGGTGAACGTCAGCAAAGCAAGCAAGTAGGCTGTCACCAAATACCCCACCAGCATGCGAGACGCCAACCGGAAAGATCCCTCTTTTGACAGAATGGCCACCGTCGAAACGCACTGAAGGGCGATGGCGAAGAACACGAGGAGCGCAATGCCTGAACCCAATGGTAAACCACTCCCCTGAATCTGCTCGACCAAAGGCTGCATGTTGTCCTCGGCCCCCTCAATACCAAAAATAGTGCCCAAGGTACCCACAAATACCTCTCGCGCAAGAAAGCTCGAGAGAATGGCCACCCCGTAGCGCCAATCAAGACCTATGGGCTCAAACAGCGGCTGGATCCAATGGCCGAGCATCCCCAGCCAAGAGGTGCCTAGGTCTGTCCCGCTATTGGGGAAATAACCGAGGACCCATACAGCAATGGTCACGGCCAAGATGACCTTCCCCGCCTTGGTCACAAAGTGCTTACTGCGGTTGATCGCCATACGCAGAATAGGTCGAATACTGGGTAGACGATACGGTGGCAATTCCAGTACGAACGGCAGTTCACTCTTTGCGCCGGAAGCGAAACGACTGACGACGCCCGTAATGACAAGCGCCACAAACATGCCAAAAAAATAAATGAGAAACAGTGCTAACCCCTGCCATCCCACCAAGCCCAACAGGGCAGTTTCATCGGGAATAAATACCGCAATCAGCAGCGTATACACCGGCAATCGCGCCGAGCACGGCATTAACGGAATAGCGAGGTAGGTCATGACACGCTGCCAGGGTGAGTCGACGGCTCGCGCAGCGTAAATGGCCGGAATAGCGCAGGCCACGCCCGAAAGCATTGGGATAAAACTTTTACCCGTCAGCCCAAATACCTTCAACGGTCGATGGCAAATCAGCGCCGCGCGCGCCAGATAGCCTGAATCTTCCAACACACCAATCACCAACGTCAGGACAAAAATTTGCGGAACAAACACAAGAAATGCGCCAACGCCGCCAAACAGGGCATCCGCGACGAAATCAGCAATGACTCGATTGGATATAAGAGGCACCAGTGTGGCGCCCATCCCCATGACTACGGTTTCGACGGCGTCCATCACCGGCGCCGACCAGGTAAAGATCGATTGGAACAGCAAAAACATGATGCAGAAAAAAGCGACCCCCCCGAGCCCGGTGTTGAGAAAAAAACTGTCCAGGCGCAGCTGTGACTGAACCAGCACATCGCCTCGAGGACCGAACCGCTGAGCCAATTGATGCGCGCTACCGCGCAGCAGTTCATCGGGTGTTTCAGACCAGCGCGAGGATACCGCTGGCTGGGAAATCAACTTTTGCCGGAGTTCGGAAAGCAGTAAATCAATTCCCAGGCCTTGACGGGCTGACACCAGCAACACCGGTGCACCTATGGCATCCGCCAGTCCAGCGTGATCAAAGGCTAGATCGTTCACGGCGAGGACGTCCGCCATGTTCGCCAATACCGACACCGGTTTTCCAAGCTTCTGACATTCGCGAATGACCTGCAAAGTAAAGTACAAACTTTTCTCTAGGCGGGTCGCGTCGACCACGCAGAGCACATGCCGAACTTCAGGGTCGGTTAGGGCCCGCTGGAAAAATTCGACCGCGACTGCCTCCTCACCTGAGATCGGCTGCAGCGAATAAGTGCCCGGAAAATCAACCAGTTCGACATCCGGCATTCCTGCAAAGGGACCCGAAGCCACATCAACGGTGATACCCGGAAAATTAGCGACCCGCTGATTAAGGCCGGTCAGGCGATTGAATAGCGAACTCTTGCCGGAATTGGGGCTGCCTATCAGTAATACCCGATTCATGCGGAGCCCAATTCAGACTGCTCTACGAAGACAAAGCGTGCTATCTCGACGTCGAGGGAAAACACCGTATTACTGACGCGATACACGCGCGGCGCACCAAACCCCGGTCGGAGCAAACAGGTCACCGCCTCGCCTTGATGGAAACCAAATTCCATAAGCCTAATGCGGTAAGGCTCTGGCAACGCCTCATCAAAGCCCAGGACAGCGCATGTTTCACCCTTGGACAGCGCCCACAGGGATCTAGGTGATTGGGCGGGGTGCATTAGCGCATCTCGGAGTACTTTTCAGCCGCGCAGACTAGCCGGAATGAGAATTATTTTCAAATAGAACAGACTTAGGCGTGTCGGACTGCTTCTATCTCGTAATGAATATCGCCTCCAGGCGCGTTCACCGTCACCTCATCGCCCTCGCTTTTGCCCACGAGTGCCCGAGCGATGGGTGAATTGACCGATATCAGGTTGGCTTTGACATCGGCCTCATCCTCGCCAACGATACGGTATGTCACCTGACTATCGTCCTCAACGTTGATCAGATCGACCGTGGTGCCGAAGATGACCTTGCCAGTGTGAGGTATGG
>CBFHQV010000110.1:0-6434 GCA_965658055.1 Luminiphilus sp.
AGGAGCCGACAGATCGAGTCTCCAATCGCGGCTCCGCGGCCGTGACCCACGTGCAGGGGCCCCGTGGGATTGGCCGATACGAACTCGACCTGAACCTTTTTATCGGGGTCGCATGGCTGCCGGCCATAATCCGAGCCGGCGTCGAGTATGCGGGTTATGCCTTGGGTGTGGCTTGACTGAGACAGGGAGAAGTTGATAAAGCCCGGACCGGCGATCTCGGTTTTGGCAATGATTTCATTGGCGGGTAGGGCGGCGACCAACTTTGCCGCGAGGTCACGGGGTGGCATGCCTGCCGGTTTTGCAAGCACCATGGCGAGATTGGTTGCGAGATCACCATGACTTGGATCCCGTGTGTGATCTATTTGTGGGCTTACCCCCTCGGTGGACTCGAGGGTGCCTTCGTTGACGAGTTGTTGCAGTGCCTGCTGCAACAGAGCCGTCAGCGCGTCTTTCATAGTACCTCTCCAAGGGATCGATCTTGCCAAAACGGATTGATCTTGCCAAAAGGGATTGATCTTGCCAAAGCGTAAGAGCGTGGCTCGTGTGCCGGCGCCCGCGGATTATCCACTGTGAGGCTCCGTTTTTACAGGCCTAGTGTTTACAGGCCTAGCGGTCACAGGGATTCAATCGGGTCAATATCCATAAACCAGCGCAAACCGGCGGGCTGCTTTTGACTGTCTGCGATCGTCACCAGCCGGGCTGCCAGATCGTGGACCGATTTCCTCGCGCGTCCGATAAGGATTACCTGTGAGCGATAGAGACCGGCCCGTCTAGCCATCGCAGCCGGCAGCGGGCCGACAATGCGTACCCCCTCGGTTAGCTCACGGGTGCCGAGCTGTCTGACACAGCGGGTTAAAAAGTCGAGGCCCTCAGCAGTTGCGCGACTGTCGCAGCGCATCACGGCTAGGTGACCATGGGGTGGCAGCCCCTGGGAAAGCCGCTGGTTGAGCAATTCATCACAAAGGGTTTGCCACGGCTCTGCCAGCACCGATTGAACCACCGGATGATCCGGGTGTCGGGTTTGGATAATGACCGCACCCGGTTTTTCTGCCCTGCCCGCTCTGCCACCTACCTGGGTAAGGAGCTGTGCCAGTCGCTCCTCACCACGGAAATCCGGGTTAAACAGCTGGGCGTCAGCGTCGAGCACCCCAACGCAGGTAACCTCGGGAAAGTGGTGGCCCTTGGTGAGCAATTGGGTGCCCACAATGATGCAGGGCCCAACCGTGGCGATGGCGGTGAGGAGGTCTTGCATACTCGATCGGCGGGTCATGGTATCGCTATCCGCGCGATAAACAGGCGTCCCCGCAAACAGCCTTTGCAGCGCCTGCTCCGTCTGTTCGGTGCCCAATCCTAACCCCGAGAGTGAGGCGCCTGAACAATCAGGGCAGTGGCGGGGAATAGAACGTCTGGCACCGCAATGATGGCAGCAAAGCCCTGGCGGGGAACGGTGAAGCGTCAGGCGTGCGTCGCAATGGTCACAGCCTGCAACCCAGCCACAGGTTTGACACAACAAGCTGGGCGCAAAGCCGCGGCGATTCAAAAATAACAGTACCTGCTCGCCACGCTCTAGGGTAGCCGACATGGCGTCAAGGAGTGGCTTCGATAGCCCGGCGTCGAGCTGCAGTCCCCGAACGTCAATCAGTACTTTTTGCGGTGTTGTGGCAACTCCCGGTCGCGTTGTTAACTGATGATGCCGATAGCGCCCCACTCGGGTATTTACGATCGATTCGAGACTCGGGGTGGCCGAACCAAGGACAACAGAACAGCCGGCAAGTTGAGCCCGCTTGACCGCAACATCCCGCGCCGAATAGCGCAGGCCGTCCTGCTGACTGTAGGACCCATCGTGCTCTTCATCCACAATAATCAGGCCCAAGTTCGCCAAAGGAACGAATACCGCGGAGCGGGTGCCGATCACGATGGCGGCCTCGCCTGATCTCGCCATTTGCCAGTGCCGGTCCCGCGCACCATCACTCAAGCCGGAGTGCAGTACGGCGATGGGCGCCTCGAATCGAGATTGGAATCGCTGAAGCATTTGAGGTGTCAAATTGATCTCCGGCAGCATCACCAGAGCTTGTTGCCCGTTTGCGAGCGTGGCGGCAATGACCTGTAAGTACACCTCGGTTTTGCCGCTGCCGGTAATACCCTCGAGCACATGGCAGCAAAACTCCCCTCGGGTTGCGTTGATTTGGGTAATCGCTTGCGCTTGCTCGGATGTGGGGGATAGGGTCTGCCCCCAACGCCAGTCCCCGGTGTGGGTGATATCGCGTTTTTCCACCAGATCTTTGCTGAGTAATTCTCGAGCGGTTGCCCGGGTTATTCCTAGGGCCGTGAGCTCGCTGAAGCGCCGGGGGCGCTCGCGTAACAGCGCCAAAAGCGTCGCTTGCTTGGGCGCGCGTTTGAGGGCGTCATCGGGGAGACCCCGGCCCCGCATATTCAGCGCCAGACCGGGTTCGCCAAGCGGTGCAGGAGGCTCGCCCCGTCGTTCCCGTGGAGACAGCGCGAGCACCATCGCCTCTCCCGGCGGGTGTTGGTAGTACTCGGCAGTCCAGCGCAGTAATTTGAGCAGCAGGGGGTCAATGAGAGGCTGGCTATCGAGAACGGCTTCAGCTGGCTTCAGCGAGTCGACCTGGCTTTCCGATCGCGGGATCGACGCCAGAACCACCCCAACCACCCGGCGATTACCCAGCGAGACCCGAAGCCGCGTCCCCACCGGGACTGGCCGCTGCCAACCAACAGGCGGTAAGTAGTCCAGCAGACGGCGAATCGGTGCGTTCACCGAGCAACGAAGGACCGTTCCGGAGGAGCTCACTTCCTCGGTTTCGGGCCCATCGGCCACCTGTAATGGAGTTTTTGCAGTCACTCGTCGATCCTCAGCAAGACGCCAGTGTAGCCTGTTGCTCCGATCAGGCGGAGACTGGCATTAGGGCGCTTGAAAAAGAGGGAGTTTCTGGTAAGCTCCGCCCTCTTTTTTGCCCCCAAACCCGATTTGGGGGGTGTCGAGGATGGTCATGAAAGCTGAAATTCACCCAAAATACGACGAAATCACAGCGCGCTGCAGCTGCGGCAACGAGATTAAAACCCGCTCCACGCTCTGCGAGGACATTTCTCTGGACGTGTGCAGTCAGTGCCACCCCTTCTTTACAGGGAAGCAGAAGATTGTTGATACTGGCGGTCGAGTGGATCGCTTCAACAAGCGTTTTGCCGGTCGTAGCCTTAAGAAGTAAATCTAAGCACACACGAAAACGCCGGCTCAGCCGGCGTTTTTTTTACCCGCGAGTCGGGGTCTAAATATAAAGGCGAAAAGCCATGGTCAAACAGTTTACGAAGGATGCGCTGGACTACCACGCATTGCCCATTCCCGGGAAAATCAGCGTCGAGTTGACCAAACCCGCGGAGACCATGCGCCATCTTGCTATGGCGTATTCCCCCGGTGTTGCTGAGCCGTGCAACCTGATCGCCCAAGATCCACAGCTTGCATACCGCTACACAGGCAAAGGCAACAGCCTGGCCGTAATCAGCAACGGCAGCGCTGTCTTGGGCTTGGGTAATCTCGGTGCCCTCGCGAGTAAGCCGGTGATGGAGGGCAAGGCACTTCTGTTCAAGCGTTTCGCCAACATCAACGCGATTGATGTGTTGGTCGATACTCAGGACGTCGAGGAATTTATCAGTACGGTGCGCGCTATCTCCTGCACTTATGGCGGTATTAACCTCGAAGATATCAAGGCACCCGAATGCTTCGAAATCGAGCGACGCCTTCAGGCGCTTTGTGACATTCCGATCTTCCACGATGATCAGCACGGCACGGCAATCGTTACAGCAGCGGGGCTGGTCAACGCGCTGGAAGTTCAGGGCAAGCAGATAGGCGATGTCAGTATTGTGTGTCTGGGTGCAGGAGCGGCTGCGGTGGCGTGCATGAAGCTGCTGTTAGAGATGGGTGCGGATGCCGGTCGGTTGATGATGCTCGATCGCCAGGGGGTTATTCACTCGGGGCGTGACGGCCTGACCGAACAAAAAGCCTTGTTTGCCCTCGACACCGACAAGCGCACCCTCGAGGATGCGATGGCGGGAGCAGACGTGTTCATCGGCTTATCAGGGCCTGATTTGGTGACCCCCGAGATGGTCAAATCAATGGCGCCCAAGCCCATTATTTTTGCGTGTTCTAACCCGAATCCAGAGATCAAGCGTGAATTGGCGTTTGCTACGCGCAGTGACATCGTGATGGCAACGGGGCGTTCAGATTTGCCGAATCAGGTCAATAATGTGCTCGGTTTTCCGTTTATATTCCGTGGCGCGCTCGATGTGCAGGCGTCGTGTATTAACGAGGCGATGAAAATAGCGACGGTGAAAGCGCTTGCGGAACTCGCGAGAGAACCCGTGCCCGAGTCGGTCCTCGATGCTTATAGTCTGGTGGAGTTGGAGTATGGCCCCGACTATATCCTCCCGAAACCCATGGATCCCCGCTTAATGCCTATCATCGCACCGGCCGTTGCGCGCGCTGCCGTCGAGTCCGGTGTTGCGAGGGCGGTGCTAGAAGAGGACTACGAAGAGCAATTATGGGGTGGTGTCGGCTTCGGTGCCGACCGTAATTGGCGCTAGGGCATCACCCGCGCCTTATCACCCGCGCCTTAGGCCTGCCGCGACTCTGGCGTTTTAGAAAAGGCCTTTGAGATCATCGGTGTCGAGCGGTGTCTGCTGGTCTGCTTGATAAGCCGGCAGAAACTCTTCTAAAAAGTACTCGAGGATACTGTTTTCGGGTGAACCACGAACCCGTTCACCCGTTTCCTTATCAATTCGCAGACGAGCCACTCCCTCGGGCATGGGCGCGAGTGCTTGTTCGGGCTCCAAAGCCTCACGCATAAAGTCGATCCAGATTGGCAGCGCGGCCGTGCCGCCAAACTCGCGTCGCCCAAGCAAGCTGTAATCATCGAAACCCACCCATGTCGTCGTAACCAACGAGGCGTTAAAACCCGAGAACCAGGCGTCTCTGGGGCCATTGGTGGTACCGGTTTTGCCGGCGATGTCCTTCCTCTCCAGGGCTCTGGCGCGTCGCCCCGTGCCGCGTTGAATGACGTCTTGCAGCATCGAGGTCACAATGAAGCTGGCGCGGGCATCCATGACCCGGGGCGCCAGAGGGGCGTCCGGCGCGGAGGCTTCGAGGATGTCTTCCATTCGCACTACCTCGGTATCCGCAGCAAGGTTTTCATCCTCACAGGCGGTGCACGCGCGGGCGGGCGTGGCCTCGTAGACGACCTCTCCATCGGTGGTTTCAATGCGCTCAATGAGGTAGGGCGACACCTTGAAGCCGCCGTTGGCGACGATGGCGTATCCCGTTGCGATCTCAAGCGGTGTGAACGCGTGGGTACCCAGTGCGAGGGTCAGGTTGCGCGCCATGGTGCTGGTGTCAAACCCGAGGCGCTCGACATAATCGATGAATTTTGGAATACCAAGGCGCTGCAGTACACGAATCGATACCAGGTTTCGCGAGAACGTCAGCGCATCGCGCACTCGCGTCGGCCCGTAAAATCGTCCGCTGTCATTCTCGGGTCGCCATATCTCATCGTTACTCAGATTATCGAGCACGATGGGCGCATCGTTGATCAGCGTGGCCGGGGTGATCCCATTCTCGATGGCAGCGGCGTAGAGAAAGGCTTTGAAATTTGAGCCCGGCTGGCGCTTCGCCTGAGTCGCTCGGTTAAATTTGGACAACTCAAATCCCATGCCCCCGACCAGTGAGCGAATCGCGCCTTGGGTTGGATCGAGGGATACAAGTGCCGCCTGAGCCCGGGGCACCTGGGTCAGGCGCCAGTGACGCGTCGATTCATCCCAGCGAACCCGAATGAGATCCCCAACGCTAACCAAGTCCGCCGGTGTTGAGCCAGAAGGGCTGGTGCTGTTTTCCGTGTTATAGCGCCGAATCTTTGACAGGTCTGAACGCCAGTCAAGCCGTCCGATTTCCCCGCTTTTGGTCAGCAGGGTGGCGCCTTCGACATCGAGTCCGATCACAATCGCCGGTGGAAGATCCGCGATAACCGGCATGGCGTCGAGGGCTTCAATCCAGCGCGCCATCAACATGTCTTCTGGCTCATTGTTTTCAGGGGGGAGCTGGCGCTCGGGGCCCCGCCAGCCGTGCCGCTGGTCGTAGGTCATCAAGCCGCTAAGAAGCGCCGTTCTCGCTGCGGACTGTAGCGTGCTGTCAACGGTCGTTGTAACAATATAGCCATCGTTATAGGCGCCGTTGCCAAAGCGATCTACCATTTCTTGTCGAACCATCTCCGCGACATAATCCGCGTCGACCTGCACCCGGAGCCCGTGATAGGAAGCTGAAACGGGCTCGTTCATGGCGATGTCCCGGGTTGGCTTGTCGATCATTCCCAATGATTCCATGCGTCCTAAAATCCAGTCACGCCGGATTTTTCCCGCATCGGGATTGCTCA
>CBFHQV010000111.1:0-6269 GCA_965658055.1 Luminiphilus sp.
TACGCTCGAGTCTTGATGTAACACCCACTCGATGACCGGCGTAAATAAATGCTGCTCATGGATAACCGCCACAATGGCAAAGAACACTACCAAAAGCGCCGTGAAAGGGAGTGCCTCCTCAAAGGCGTGGCCAATTTGATGCTCCTCAGTAATCCCGTTGAATGCCGTTAACAGGACAATAACAAGTAGCCCGATCAGACCCACCGCCGCCAGGTGGAATGCGAGCCCCACGACTAGAATGAGGGCAACAATCGCCTGCACGACCAGTTTTGCGTTGCTGCGGGGATTGGCTTTTTCACTTTCCCGCGCTTGGAATTCCTCGAGGACAGTCCTGACCTTTGGCGGTAGCGCGGCCCCATAACCGAACTTGCCGGTCGTCTCTAGCAGCACACACGTCAACAGCCCACATGCCAACACAGGCATAGTGACCGGCGCCATAAGCAGGAAAAACTCGACAAAATTCCAGCCGGCCACCGTAGCAATCAGCAGGTTTTGAGGCTCTCCTACCAGGGTACATACGCCGCCCAAGGCAGTGCCCACTGCGCCGTGCATCAACAGACTTCTTAGAAAAGCACGAAAACCTTCCAGGTCTTCGTGATGCGTGTCGGTCACCTGCTCGTCGTTGCCGTGGTCGTGATCATCTGCGGAGTGGTGTTTACCCGAAGCGACTTTGTGATAGACCGCGTAAAACCCAACGCCCACGCTGATCAAAACGGCAGTAACGGTAAGGGCATCAAGAAAGGCAGAGAGAACAGCGGCAACGAGTGAAAAGAGCAGTGACAGTATTTTTTTGGACTTCACGTTGAGCAGGATTTTGGTGAAGACAAAAAGAAGCAAATCTTTCATGAAGTAGATACCCGCTACCATAAACATGAGCAGTAATATCACTTCGAAATTCGCCTCGGCTTCATGGAACACTGAGTGTGGCTGAGCCAAGCCAATCACAATTGCCTCGATGGCCAGCAGTCCGCCCGGCTGTAAAGGGTAACAACGAAGCGCGAGGGCGAGCGTAAAGATGAATTCAGCAATCAGAACCCAGCCAGTGAAGAATGGGCCGGCGGCGTAGAGCAAAATAGGATTAAGCAGGAGGAAAGCGAGGATGGTTTGCTTATACCAGACCGGCGAAGGCCCAAGGAAGTTGTGCCACAAGGCTTGAGAAGTGGTTTCTTGCATGGTCTGCCCTTACTGTGTGTATGCGCCGACGGAGCGCCTATGCTGTCCTTAAGTTAGACAGTATTTTTTTACTCTTGTTTAACTTGGGTCGAGTTTCTACCATGAGACCCGTTTTACGGAGAGCCGCATGCTATCAATACAACCCATTGTAGAACCACCCTCTGATGGGGATATCATTTTGCCCTTTGTAGGGCGAGACGCTGTCTTACCATTGAGACTCCCCCCCGATGTATTGTTCACCCGTACCCAGATAGCTCGTGAATTTGGGGATTACACCCGTGAGATTCCCGTGGGCTATTGGAATCAGACGCCTTGCTACACAATCCAGCTTCTCGAACACCAGATCAACGCCATGGAACATCTGACAGGCAGCCTATATACGCTGCTAGGCCGGGTATCCGATCACGTCTTTAATGCGTTTGGCCGAGGGCTGCAGTTGCACCATTGGTGGCGAGACCATCGTTTCTGCGGTCGATGCGGCCAGATGACCGAGCTGCGCGATCAAGGGAAGGCTTTGGGCTGTGTCGATTGCAGCTATCAGGCGTATCCTCGGCTCAATCCCTGCATCATCGTTGCCGTTAAAAAGGGATCTGAGCTCCTGCTGGCCACCGCGGCTGGTAGGCAGACAGGTTTTTACAGTACCTTGGCCGGTTTTATCGAGCCCGGGGAGTCTGCCGAGGCTGCAGTTGCGCGAGAGGTGAGAGAAGAAGTCGGTATCGAGATCTGCAACACGCGTTTCTTTCGCTCTCAGGCTTGGCCATTTCCCTCTCAGCTAATGCTCGGATTTATTGCCGACTACGCCAGTGGTGAATTGAAGCTAGACCCCGCTGAAATAGCCGATGCAGGCTGGTTTCAGCACGACGCTTTGCCTCCGATACCGCCGATGGCGTCGATATCGGGGCAGCTTATTCAAGCCGCGTTTTCAGAATGAATTGACCCGTAATAATCGAGTTCGGCATACACTACCGGTTGGCCCAGCAGCCTTACCGATAAAAACCGTTTGGAGAGTTCATGGAATTTCTTATCGAAATCGGCACGTTCCTCGCACAGGCAATTATCCTCGTTGTCGCCATTTTGCTCATTGTGGCGGGTATTACAGCCATAAGTCAGCGTAGAAGGGCAGCGGGTCATGAGGGTCAGATTGAAGTCCGGCAAACCAACGAGAAATATCGTGCTTTTCAGGATGCTGTTCGTGAATCTCTCGAAACCCCTGAGGCCACCAAGCAGCGTTTGAAGGCCGAGAAAAAAGCAGCCAAAGCCGAAGCAAAAGAAGCTAAAAAGCAAGCGGCGAGCGAAGAGACTTCGGACAAGTCTAGACTTTTCATCCTCCGATTTGAGGGCGATATCCAGGCTTCAGCGACCGATAGCCTGCGGGAAGAAATCTCTGCGGTACTGCCAATAGCGAGCGCGAAAGACGAAATTCTTGTCTGTTTAGAGAGCCCCGGCGGTCTTGTGCACAGCTACGGGCTGGCGGCGAGTCAGTTGCAACGCGTTGCTGATGCCGGGATCCCTCTCACCATCGCCGTCGACAAAGTCGCAGCCAGTGGCGGTTACATGATGGCCTGTGTTGCCGATCGAATTTTAGCGGCGCCGTTTGCCGTCATCGGTTCCATTGGCGTGCTGGCTCAGCTGCCCAACTTTCATAAGCTCTTGAAGAAGAACGACGTTGACTTTGAATTACTCACCGCTGGCAAGTACAAGCGCACACTCACCATGTTTGGCGAGAATACAGAGGAGGGGAGGCGAAAGTTCCTCGAAGATCTCGAAGATACCTTTGCCCTGTTCAAAGAATTCATTCAGGAGAGACGACCCAGCGTCCCGATCGATGAGGTTGCGACCGGCGAGATTTGGTACGGTAAACGCGCCCTCGATAAAAAGCTCATCGATAACATTATGACCTCGGATGCTTACATACAGTCGAAGATCGAGTCGTGCGATATTGTAGAAGTGCGTTTTGTGCCAAGAAAAAGTTGGCAGGAAAAGATTGGCATGTCAGTCGAAGGCGCTATGGAGCGGGTTGGCCTCCGGTTATTTCAGCGCGCGTCCGAGCGACACATGATCTAGATTGTGCTCAGGACGCACAATCGCGGCGTTCAATCATTGCGTGATCCACCAATGCGTCCTGATCAGATCCATCTTCTGACATGGCGGCAGCCGTAATGTCCTGGGTCGTCGCACACGGACCTTCATAGCCACTCTGAGTGAGCCAATAGGCGCTCACCCCCGCGAGCACCAGCGTTATCATTACCGCGATGAAATGGAGGCGCTTCAAGGGGCTATAGGCTCTTGACGCAGGCTATTAAACGCCTCGAACTGAGTTTCGAAGACGCGACCCGAAAGATGGTCGAGAAAATGACTTCGATTGAGATTATTCATCACCGGTCCTTTGATTTCGCTTAAATGGAGGCAAATCCCAAGGTCCTGCAGGGCGTTATTGATTTCTTCGAGCGCTTCAAGGGCACTTAAGTCAATGTCATTTACCGCCGAGCACATAAGGATAATATGTTTTGCCGCTTTATTGCATGCAATTTGTGCCAGTACGATTTCTTCTAAATAGGCGGCATTCGCAAAATACAGGCTTTCGTCGACGCGAATGGAGATGATCGCCGGGTCGGTACAGACGTCATGCCGCTGTACATTTCTAAAATACTCCGTGCCGCGCACTGACCCGACTACGGCAAAATGCGGTCTGCTGGTTTTGTAAAGGTGCATACCAATGCTCACAGCGACGCCCGAAAGGACGCCGATTTCCACGCCCAAAAATAATGTCAGCGAAATTGTGGTGGCAATCGCCAGAAAGTCAGCCCAGGAGAACCGCCACGCCTGCACAAGAATCTTCCAGTCAATCAGTGTGGTCACCGCAATGATGATCGTGGCGGCAAGCGTCGCTTTCGGCAAAAAATAAAGTAGCGGCGTGAGGAGCAGCGCCGCAAGCGCTATACCCATCGCCGCCATGACGGACGCGGCCTGGGTTACCGCACCTGCCTCAAAGTTGACCACCGAACGGGAAAAACCGCCGGTGACTGGAAAACCGGCAGACAGCGCTGACGCGACGTTGGCGGCTCCGAGGGCAATGAGCTCCTTATCGGGGTTAATCCGTTGACGGCGCTTTGCACCCAAGGTTCGCCCGACGGAAACCGACTCAACAAAACCGATCAATGAAATGAGCAGGGCGGGTAGGGCAAGCTGCTTCGCCAGAGACAGGTCAAAGAGCGGGGTCGTGAAGGCTGGCAAGCCCTGGGGCACTGTCCCGACCAGCGCCACTCCAAGTGACTCCAATTTGAAGACAATAACCAGCATGATAGTGCCCATAATGGCGAGCACCGGCGCCGCTTTGGTGCTGAGCTCCGCCGTGGATCGCGGCACGCCCAGAGTCATGAGACCTGCGGTCATAAAGCGCCGGCACACCCAAAGAAACAGCAGAACCGAACTTCCTACCAGGAAGGTCGGCATATGAAATTCACCGATACCGCTCAAGAGACTGGCCGATAACTCGGGTAGGGTTGCACCCTGCGCCGAGGTACCGAGGAGGTGGCGAATTTGACTGAGCGCAATCAAAACCCCCGATGCGGTAATAAACCCGGACACCACGGGATGCGACAAAAAGTTGGTGACAAAGCCAAAGCGTAAGATCCCCAACAGAATAAGCATCGCTCCGCTTAGCAGCGCCAGCAGAACCGCCGCTGTCGCGTAATCAGCGGTGCCCTGGCTGGAAACATTCCCCACCGCTGTCGCTGTCATCAGCGCGATAACCGCTACAGGACCTACGGACAATGTTCGACTGCTACCGAAGAGGGCGTAGGCTACCAGCGGAAGAATACTGGCATAGAGCCCCATTTCTGCAGGCAAACCGGCCAGCAGGGCATAGGCCAGTGACTGGGGAATAAGCATGATGGTAACTACGACCGCTGCCGTGATGTCATGACCGAGGTGAGCACGGGTGTAGCCCTTAAGCCAACTCAGATCAGGTAACAGTGGTGAAAGCATGGCGTGTTCGACCTAGCTCAGACCTGTGGTTTGGGACTGACCATCCACTCCCGGCCCTTCAGCATGGCCTCCCAGTACACCGCAGGGAGCACTTTCGCCTTGAGCAACCAAGCGAGCGAGGAGGGCTCTTGGCCGTCGATGAGCCATTTTGGAAAGCTCGGGAGGAGGGTGCCACCGTAGCCAAATTCCGCCAACACAATTTTTCCACGTTCCACAGTGAGCGGGCAGGATCCGTAGCCGTTGTAGTGACAGATCCCCGCCGCCTTGCCCGCGTGCTGTAGAAGATTGTGGGCAACCACAGGAGCCTGCGCGCGCGCCGCTGCAGCGGTCTTTGCGTTGGGGGCATTCATCACGTCACCCAAGGACCAGACGTTATCAAAGCGCTTGCTCTGCAGCGTGTACTGATCAACATCGACCCAGCCAGCATCATCTGACAGTGCGGACTGTCGAATGAAGTCAGGGGCGCATTGAGGCGGGCAGACGTGGATCATATCGAAGTCGACCTCGTGTAACGTCCCTTGATCGTCTTTGAATGTGGCTGTTTTGGTGTCGCCGTTCACCTTGACCAGGGTGTGCTGGAAATGAAGATTTGCGCGATAGCGCTCGATGTACTTCATGAGGGCTGGCACATAAGCGGCAACGCCAAACAAGCCGGGTGTCGAGGTGTGGAAGTGGATGTCTATATCGCCAATTCGCTTGTTGCGAGTCCAATAATCACCTGAGAGGTAGAGGGCTTTTTGAGGGGCGCCGGCGCATTTAATTGGCATGGGGGGCTGGGTGAACAGCGCCTTCCCGGATTTTAGGTTTTGAACAAGCTCCCAGGTATAGGATGCTGTTTTATAACTATAATTTGAAGTTACTCCGTTGCTTCCCAGGTGCTCCTCTAGCCCTTCAACCCCGGCCCAATTCAACGTGAGCCCGGGGCAGACGACGAGTCGGTCATAGGTGAGGGCGGAGCCATCGTCCAGCTCGAGGGTGTTGTTGGCGGGGTCGAGTTCGATCACCGCGTGTTTTGTCCAGGAGACCTCCTTTGGCATGACGCTCGCCATAGGTCTCCCTGTCTGCGGGAGGTCAAAAATGCCGCCACCTACCATGGTCCAACCAGGCTG
>CBFHQV010000112.1:0-6219 GCA_965658055.1 Luminiphilus sp.
GTGGTCGTGGCTGTCATCAAACTCCTAGAGGACTCGCCCCTGTTTAACGCGGGGCGTGGGGCGGTACTCACTTGGGACGGTCATCATGAACTCGATGCATCAATCATGTCGGGAAGCGATTTGGCCGCAGGCGCGGTGGCGGGAGCCAAGTCGATCAAAAATCCTATTGAAGCGGCGCGCGCGGTGATGCAGGCGTCTCCCCACGTATTGTTGTCGGGGGAGGGTGCCGATGCCTTTGCTGAGATGCAGGGATTGGAAATTGTACCCAATAGTTATTTCACAACCCCTCGCCGGCTGGAGGCTCTCGAGCGCTATAAATCAGCGCGCATGGAGAAACCTGTTGATAGCAAGTTCGGTACCGTTGGTGTGGTGGTGCTCGACCGGGAAGGTAATCTCGCCGCAGGTACCTCGACAGGGGGGATGACGGGCAAACGCTGGGGCAGGGTGGGTGATGCGCCGCTGATAGGCGCGGGTACCTATGCCGACAACAACAGCTGTGCGGTCTCAGCGACAGGACATGGTGAGTTTTTTATCCGTTGGCAGGTAGCGAGTGATATTTGTGCCCGGGTGAAATACACCGGTGCTACCCTGGGAGCCGCGGCGGACGCCGTGATCCATGAGGTGCTGGTTCCCGAGGGTGGCGAAGGAGGGGTGGTTGCCATTGACGCCACAGGACATATAGCCATGGTCTTCAATACCGAGGGGATGTATCGGGCGAGCATTGATCCCGAGGGCAACAAGATCCTTGGGATCTACAAAAATGTGCTGCCTGACTAGGAGAAAGTGATGGGTGAGGGTGGATCCAATCGGCAACTCAACGTCCTGGGTGAGCCCCTTGAGCTTTGTTGCAGCGATCCTATGACGGGATTTTACCGCGATGGCTATTGCAACACCGGTCCCATGGACATGGGCACCCACACAGTTTGTGCGCAGATGACCGATAAATTCTTGGAATTTTCCGCCTGGGCGGGCAATGATCTCTCTACCCCGCGGCCGGAGTACGATTTTCCGGGTCTAAAGGACCGTGACAAGTGGTGTCTGTGCGCGCGGCGCTGGCTGGAGGCCGAGCAGGCAGGTTACGCGCCCGCGTTGTGGTTGAAGCGCACGAATATCAAAACCCTCAGTATTATTCCGATCGAAACATTAAAATCCTACGCATTGGACCTTAATTAAGGAACGACTCCATGAGTACACCCACGAGTATTCGCGACTGTATGCATCGCAACCCGCTGACGATTAGCCGTGATGCGCCGCTGGTCAACGCCATCGATTTGTTGGTGGAATTCAAGCTGACGGGGCTAACGGTGCTCGATGCCGCGGGTGCTCCCTGTGGCAAGATAACCGAGTTGGATTGTATACAAGCGGTGTTGAATGCGATTTACAACGACGGGAATCCGGATCACGTGTTGGTGTTCCAGGCGATGACGGAAGAAATGCACGCCTGCTCACCCGAGGAGACGATTGTCGAAGTTGCGCAGCGGATGATTGATACCCACCAGCGTCGAAGTGCTGTGATTCAGGGAAATAAATTGGTGGGTCAGGTTAGCTCAAGCAACATCCTGTGGGCACTCATGGAGCACTCACGCACACGGTTGCAGCGTTAATTAGGGCGCGATGGCCTCATTGTTTTAGTCGACTGACGGTCAACCCCGACTTGCCTGCTAACCACATGCCCGCAAGCATGGCGACGCAAAATACGACGGTGGAGATATCCCCATAGGCTAGGGCTGCGACAGCTGGTCCAGGACAGTAGCCCCACAACCCCCAGCCGATGCCAAAAAGTACAGCGCCCGCGACAAGACGCCGGTCTACTGTGGTAGCGAGCGGCAAACTGAACGCTGCGTCAAACATGGGTTTGGTCTTCGAAAGCACCAGCGGAGTGCCAATCAGGGTCACCATCAGTGCACCGCTCATGACCCACATCAAATCAGGGTCCCAGCCGCCAAACACATTGAGAAAGCCAATGACTTTTGCGGTGTCAGTCATCCCCGAGAGGGCAAGTCCTGCGCCAAACAATAGGCCCGTGAGTAATCCTGTGATCCCGCGCATCTCAGCCCCCGAAGTAGTTTGTTAGCGCCACCGTCGCAACGCCTGCGGCCATGAAGACGAGGGTTGCGACTATCGAGCGGACTGAGCGCCGTCCAATGCCACACACGCCGTGACCACTGGTGCAGCCACTCCCCAAGCGGGTACCAAATCCGACTAACAGTCCAGCACCCACTGCGAGCAGAATTGGGCCATCCGCGGCGGCAGGAAGAGGTTTACCGGTGAAGGCATGGATTGCCGCCGTGCCCGCAATCAGCCCAACAATGAATTGCAGACGCCAGCTACGGTCAGGATCGGTAATAGCTCCCCAGACGATGCCGGATACACCGGCAATGCGCCCCAGGGTTAACAGAAGCAACATGGAAGACAGGCCAATGAGAAGCCCGCCTGAGAGAGGAGATAGTGCGATAGTCACCGGTGTTGGTCCCTAAATACTTGTGGATAGGTTTAGGGCTGCAGTGTAGACAGGCTGGTGGTATCGCACCAGCCTAAGTCAGCGCTCTGTTACAGCCAAATAGGCTATGGATTGGCTTGATGGACGCGTGGCTTACTGCCAGCCATCTCGGATGATAGCGGTCTCCTGAGACCTGGAGAGGGCCACGTCGGTCGCCTCGGCATCTATAAAGCGGCTCACTTGATCAATGTCACCGGCGCTCGCGGTTCGATAGCCGGTACTTTGATCGAGGAATACCTCTCTGGCCATGACCTGCGTGACCCAGCTGTCCTGATTGCGGCACGCTACACCGCGCCAGTGTTCCTCACCGCTTGCCACCATAAACTCGCGGCACCAGTTGCCGTTCGCTGCAGGGAAGGTCAGCACGGCACGAAAATCTCGCGCGTCGTCGATAGCCTCCCAGCCTTCTGCCCGCGAGGGTTGTGTGGTCAGTGCTGCTGCCAGCTTGCTATCCATCTGAATGCCGGCATTGCTGCCCAGGTCGGTGTTCAGGCCAAAAAGACCCACGGTCACGGCGACGGCAATACTGGCGGCGAGACTCAACCCGGCTGCAGCGCGTGGCCAGCCCGGTCGTTTAGGTGTCTGAGCTTGTTCGAGGCGCGCAACAACGAGGGGCGAAACGCTGGTCGCGTTTGCTCGAGAGGCTGCTTTCAGGAGCTGATCGTGCTCCTGAAATCGCTCCAGTCGGAGCCTGAGCGCTGGCTCATTGGCCAATTTCTCTTCGAGATCAGCTAACGCCCCAGCTTTGAGGTCTCCATCGATATAGCGACTGAGCAACTCGTCCGTGCGCAATCCATCAATGTCTAACGTATGAATGTCGGCCATTGCCATCACTCCCTAAAATGCGAGGGTCTCCCAAGAACCCCCAAGCACCTTTCGGCGCCTTTGAGGGACCCACTCTTGGGTGGTTGTGTCCCTCACTCCAACTTTTCAGCAAGGCCACGCCTCGCTCGAGCCACCCGGCTCATCACAGTGCCAAGCGGAATGTCCAATATTTCCGACACCTCCGCATAGGATCGGCCTTCTACCGCTACAAGCAGTAATGCCGACCGTTGTTCCTCGGGTAACGCCTGCATCGCAGCGTCGACCCGCTCGAGCTCCACCCGCCCGAATCCGTCATCGGCGCTCTCTGCGGCTACCCCTTCCGAGGCTACCGCCGTCGCCGCGTAACGCTGGCGGACCTCTCGAGACCTGAGCTCGTCCAGCCATATGTTGCGACAGACCCGATAGGACCACTTCGCAACATGGGCATCTGCCGGCATTCCGCGCTCCAACACCCGCTCTACGGTGAGTTGGAGTAAGTCGTCGGCGTCAGCCACATCCCCCGTCAGGGACAGGCAAAATCGCTTTAGGCCAAGTAATTCCGCCATTAATTCCGTTTGCTGAGCGCTGGAAAGCATGGCTAGATGACCCTTGTTACACTATTAACGTTTGGCAAATCGATTTTATTCCCATGGTCACTGCGGAATTTTTGGTCATTCCAACCGTTTAATCTAGAGGCAGGCCAATGATCGAGGGCAAGAGGCGCCCATATATGGTGGACAACAGTATACAGGATGCGACCTTATCAATGCGTCAGCTTGTGTGCTCGGCATTGCTTATGTTGCTTTTAACCACCGAGAGCCCCAAGGCACAGGTCGAGGGTGTAGATCTAACCGATGCGTTGAAAGATCTTATTGAGCAGCAAGCCGAAGAGGGGGCTACAGAAGAGGCTGACGATGCTGCGGAAGATGAAGCCGAATCAGAGCTGGAGCAGGCGCTCAAGGATTTGATCGAATCTGAAGAAGATGTTACCGACGAAGTTGAGGACACCGTAGAAGACGATCTCACCTTTGGCGGGTCTGAAGAATCTGTCGATGAGGACGTCGTGGATCAAGCCGAGGAATCGGTTGAAGACTCTGTCTCAGATGAACAGGATCAGGGTTCCCAGGAGAGTGTTGATGAGGCCGCTGAAGAAGAGGCGGAGGATCAGGCCGAACAGCAGTTAGTCGACGTGGCAGAGGAGGGCGCTGAAACTGAGGTTGAGGAGTCAGTTGACGAGTCAGTTGTGACCGCGGCGGAAGAGGCGGCGACCGATGAGGCTGAAGACGAATTGGCCTCGGAGGGTGAAGAGCAAGTTGCCGAAGCAACCGAGCCCGAGGTGGCTACAGAAACCGAAGTTGTCGACGCGCTGGAGGACGGTTCAGATACCGCCTTGACACCTTCTGCCGATGATCGAATGGGTGCTGAGGGTGATGAGCTTGTTGATTTGGCAGAGACAGAAGTTTCTGAGGATGATGCAAGAATCCATTTGGGCCAGTGGTTGGTAATGGCAGAGTCGCAAGTTTTTCAGGAGTTATCGCAAGAGGGTTATGTTTTCGATGCCATCACCGATCTGCCTAGTTTGGGCTTGCGGCTAGCCGAAGTATCTGCGCCGGCTTCGTTTGATATCAGTGTTGCCCGAGAGGGTATTTACGATGTGGTAGGAGCGGACAAAGCAGAAGTTGACCTCAACCATTTTTATACGGCGGGCGTACCTGATCCGCTAAATGATGACGGTGGTATTGAACCCCGGATGGCCCTCGCGATTCCCAGTTCAATGCAAAGCGCCGGGCTGAATATCGGTATCATCGATAGCGAAGTCGATCAGACGCACCCCTCATTTAAGACGGCTTCCATAAAGAGTAAGCGGTTCACTCGGTCTCAACAGGCTCTGCCAAGCTTTCATGGTACGGCGATAGCTTCGATTTTTGTTGCGGACAGTGATCAGCTAGTGGGTCTTGTACCCGAGTCCACACTGTACTCAGCCGCTGTTTTCGAGTTGGATTCTGAAAAAGGCGAGGTGGCCTCTACGGTGAGCCTTGTCAGGTCATTAGATTGGTTACTCGAGGCAAACGTAGACGTTATCAACTTAAGTTTGACCGGCCCGCCAAATCGTTTGTTAGAAGTTGCGATAGACAGGGTAAGCCAGCAGGGTGTTGTCGTGCTGGCGGCCGCAGGCAACGGCGGCCCCATGGCGACGCCGAAGTATCCTGCGGCTTATACTTCTGTGGTTGCTGTGACCGCCGTCGACAGTCGAGGCCGGGCCTTCCGAATGGCTAATCGAGGTGACTACCTGGCGATCGCGGCTCCCGGTGTAAACCTGCGCCATGCCGTGCCGGGTGGCGGCTACTCCGCGTCTTCAGGCACCTCGTTCGCAGTTCCCTTTGTTTCCACGGTCGTTGCCCTGCTGAAGCAAACCGAGCCCGTGGATAAGGTTGTTGCACATCTTTATGCCTCGGCGATGGATCTGGGTGAGCCTGGTAGAGATGATATCTACGGATACGGTTTACTGACTCTGCAGTGACTAGAAACTGAACCTCATTTCAGTGCCAAGCACGGTCTGGTCGTAGTCTGCTGAGGGCAGATTTGATTGGTAATCACTGTATTCTGCATAGAAGCGCCAGGTTAGACGTTGCGTCATGGCATAGTCTAGTCTGACAAATAGTTTGATTCTGTCGTCAAAGCGGTTTTCACCTATGCTCGGCGTTATGCTTTGGTAGTCCCGCTGCTCGTAGCGTAGGCCCCCTTCGAGGGTGCTTAAGTTGGCGCCCAGTTGGAACCGTTGAACGGCTCGCAGCTTGACTGTGTGGGCTCTATAATCGAAGCGATCTGCCCTACTATTCTCTGTCTTATAGGCATAACCCAGATTGAAATAGCGGCGTAAGCCTCGCCAAAAATAATAAGCGTCGGTCTCTATT
>CBFHQV010000113.1:0-6143 GCA_965658055.1 Luminiphilus sp.
TGGCGTGTGGAAAGTGGGTTTATCGATTCGGTGAGCGGCGATCTTGCAGGGGCACCGGTAATTCGGACTTTCGAGATTCGAGACGACATCTAGGCCGGTCCATCAGCGCAGGAGAATCAGAGGCCACGGACTAACCCCTGAGCCGGTGAATCGCGATCAGCATAGGCGGATTTCGGACCCAATATCATGCTGTGGTGTCAGTCAGAGGCTCTTTGAGGCGTTGCTGGCGTCAGGCCGGCGTAACCTGCTGGATGCAGCGGCTTACTGCCGCCAGATCAGCACGTCGTGCGGCGGAACCGGATTGCTGCCATACACGACCCGCTCTGACGCCATGTCGATAGCCTTGGGCTCGTCGCCGTAGTTTAGGGCAAACATCAAGTCACCGCGGGCCATAAGTCGGCAGTCACCCAGGTCGTCGTGAAAATCGATCTCACACTCGGTTAATAGCTCTGTCAGGAGCGCCCCGAGAAAGTCATCGCAGGTCAGCGTGGTGAGCGAGAGGATGTGGCCGTTGCGCAATAGCGCCGGCTTGTTTCCCTGATAGCTCGCCAACACGTTCCCTGCGTGGACGACAATGTCCTCACACCAAAGCCGACTGACGAATTGCTCTGAGCCAAACTGCAGCGGCTCTTCGACATCGGGGCGCAGGGTTTCCACCGAGGTCACGTGGAAGCCGGTCAACGAACGGCAATCCCCCGGCGGGAGATTCTGCGGCATGGTGAGCTCTGTCGTTTTTGCGCCAAAGCGCGGACCCAGTAAAAAGCATGTTGATGCCTGAGCAAGGGATTCGATAAAGCGAGCACCGACGATCGGCAAGCTCGGTACCAGCACCAGGCTGTACCCGCTCAGGTCGGCGTCCTGATTCACCACATCCACGGCCACGCCCAATGTTCTGAGCGCGCTATACCACTGGAACTGAATTCGGTTGCTGTCGTAACCGCGACCCTGTCGTTCAATTTCTGCCACCCACTGACTTTGCACATCGGTGACAAGCGCTACCTCGGCTGTTGGTTGCGCGAGAGCGTCTTGGCCGATGAGCGAGAAAATGTGATGAACCCGCTCCACTTCGGCCCAAGCGTCGCTCGGAGAATTGTCGGGCCGCAACAAACCCGCGTGCATCTGTTCTTGCGCAAAAGGCGCCTGGCGCCACCGGAAGTAGGACACCACATCCGCGCCATGCGCATAAGCCTCGAGTGACCACAGGGTGATCATGCCCGGCGCCGGTCGCGGGTTAGACGGCGCCCAGTTCACCGGTCCGGGCTGCTGCTCCATGATCCAAAATCCTTTGCCCTTGAGCCCCCGGGACTGATCGAGGTAGTAGGCGGTGTAATCCGGGTGGCCCGAGCGCATAAAGCGTTGTGCGAGAGCAGGGTCCGATGCCCCCAACAAGAACTCGGTTCTTCCCAGGGGATAGCTGTCGTAGCTCACAAAGTCGAGCGTGGACGCCAGCGCAAAGCAGTCGGTTTGCGTGTCCTTCATGGGAATAAAGTTGTGGGTGATCCACTGGTCCTTACTGTGACGTCGCAGGGCATCAACGCAGGCGTTGTGAAAGCGAATGACCTGATCAGATGAAAATCGCCGGTAGGCCAACCGGTGCGAAGGATTGGTCTCGGTCACTGCCAGCACGGGGAGTTCCAGACTGTCAAACTCTGGGTATTCCATCGACCAAAACACATTGCCCCACGCCGCATTGAGTGCATCGATAGTGCCGTAGCGCCGCCGACACCACGCTTGGAAAGCAGCGTGAGCGGCGGGAGAGGCACTGTGCGCGGTATCGTGACAACACAGTTCGTTATCTACCTGCCAACCCACGACGCGCGGGTCTTCGCCATAGCGTTGCGCCAACATTTCGCTGATCCGCACGGCCTCGTCTCGGTAGGTATCACTGGAGAAGTCATAATGGCGACGAGAGCCAAAGCCTCGCGCCGTGCCTGTATCGACCGACACCGGCAAGATGTCAGGATGCGCATCGATCAACCATTTCGGCGGTGTTGCCGTGGGCGTGCACAGCACGACTTTAAGACCTTGCGCCGCCAGCGTCGCGATCGCACGATCGAGCCACTCAAAATCAAACTGGCCGCGTGCGGGTTCAAGTCTGGACCAAGCAAACTCACCGATGCGGACATAGCGCAGGCC
This sequence comes from Luminiphilus sp., assembly GCA_965658055.1. GTDB lineage: Bacteria > Pseudomonadota > Gammaproteobacteria > Pseudomonadales > Halieaceae > Luminiphilus. The sequence continues at coordinate 2,137 of CBFHQV010000113.1, forward strand.
CAGGGATGCCATCTGTTCGGCATCGCTTCGCCACTGGGACTCAGGCCAGTGCTCAGGGTAGTAACAGACTCCCAGTGCCGGGCTATCGTGGCCGCCCATTAATCGCTCAGTCATACCAGCTCACCTCGAGGCCCGCGCCGGAATCGCAGCGAATGATGTCGGCGTGTAGACCGGTTCGTTGGGTATACCCGGCGTCGATGGCTTGCAGCAACGTGTTGACGTCGCGGTGATCACAGAGGCAGACCACCGCGCCGCCAAAACCGCCGCCGGTTTGACGCGCGGCCACTCGCTTGCCCAGTGCTTCATGCGCCAGCACAACCAACGCGTCCGTGGCCGGCACGGTGACGTCAAAATTCTCGGCAAGCGACTGCTGGCCGGCGGCCAAAAGAACTTGGGTCAGAGGTAGGGACCCTTGCTTTAAAACGTCGACGAGCGTCAGGACACGCTCGTTCTCGCTAATCACGTGCAGCGCGCGGCGATAGGCGTTGTCGGATAGCTCCGCGCGGTGCGCGGTCAGTGTTTTACGGTTCGCGTGTCGGAGCGACGACACGCCCAAGCTATCACGCGCCTCCTCGCAATCGAGCCGGCGCTGATTGTATTCACTGCCCACAAGCTGTCGTGGATGGTTGGAGTCGAGCACGACGATTGCCCACGCCTCGGGGAGTGGCACCGGGGTGCACTCGAGGCTGGCGCAATCAATCAACAGCGCATGGCCGGCCACCGCGGTCGCCGAGACCAGCTGGTCCATGATGCCGCACTGACAGCCTACAAAGTCGTTCTCCGCGAGCTGCCCGAGGCGTGCAATGTCTGTCGGGGACAGGCCCCAGGTGTTGGTCGCGTTCAAGGCGCCAAGCAGTGACACCTCGAGAGCCGCCGACGAAGACAGTCCTTTGCCTTCGGGTACCTGACTATCGATAAGTAAATCCATGCCTTTGGTGGTGTGTTGCCATGCCCGCGCCGCCGCGACCACGCCGCGCACATAGCGGGACCAAACGTGGGGCCCGTGCTCATAGTCGGCGTTGTTGGCAAAGCTGTCGATTTGATTGGGATATTGCAGAGAGGCGACGCGTATCTCTGTGTCTTCGCGGGATCGCCAATAGATTCGGCAGACTTTATCCAGCGCCACGGGCAGCACAAAGCCCTCGTTGTAGTCGGTAAATTCCCCGATCAGATTGACCCGGCCTGGCGCAGTGGCAACACCCTCGGGAGCTGCGCCGAACAGCGTAGTGAAAGCCGCTTTGGGATTCTCTGGGCTCATCCTTGCTCCGAGGAGTCGATGACGACTTGATTGGCGAGGGTGCGCAACCGCGCCGCCGCATCTTCTGCGGACACATCTCGCTGGGGCTCCCCCAGCATTTCATAGCCCACCATGTGTTTTTTGACGGTGGCCGAACGCAACAAGGGCGGATAAAAATGGGCATGCAATCGCCAGTGCGGCGCAGGCTCTGTGGTCGGCGCATTGTGCCAGCCCATGGAATAGGGAAAGCGGCAGTCAAAGAGGGCGTCATAGGCGCGGGTGAGGATGGCGAGCGCCTCGGCCAGCGCGGCCAGAGCTGTATCGGTGAGTGCCCCAAAATGGCCGATCGCGGTGCGCGGTAAGATTAGCGTTTCGAAGGGCCAAGCCGCCCAGTAGGGCACTACGATTAGCCAGTCGTCGTTCTGGTACACGAGCCGCTGCTGCGCGGCGAGCTCCCACTCAGCATAGTCCTGAAGCAGTGCAGAACCATGCTCACGAAAATACGCGCGCTGGCGTTCTTCCTCGGTCGCCACCAGCGATGACACATGATCATGGGCCCAAATTTGACCGTGGGGATGGGGTTGGGAACAGCCCATGATCTCGCCTTTGTTTTCAAACAGCGTGACGCAGCGATACGCTTTTATGAGCTCGCGATACTGCTCTCGCTGTAGCTGCAACACCGACTCGACCTCCTCGCGAGTGAGATCGGCGAAGGTGCGGTGATGCTGGTGATCAAAACACAGCACCCGACATTCCCCGGCCGCAGGTTGCTCACAGATAAAAGCGGCCGATGTCGCGGACCTGTCGGCGGCATGGGTGGCGTCAACTTTTTCGTTGTTTACGGTCTTGTCAGGCGAGGGGGCGCTCAAGGCCGAAAAATCGTTGCGAAACACAAACGGGCCGGTGTAGTCCGGGTTTTTTTTATCGCCGGCACGGTGATTGCCGGGGCAGAGCGGACAATTTTTATCATGAGGAACTGCCGGCGTCTCCGGGAGAGATTCTTGGCTGCCAACCCAGGGGCGGCTGTTGCGCTGTGGGCTCACGAGAACCCAGTCGCCGGTCAGACTGTTTTGTCGCCGCGTGCTGTGCATTCAGTCACCCGCTCCGTGTGCGCCCAGTTCAATCGCCGGCGCAAATCGTGGCGCTGTGCCAAACACAAATCGACTGACCACAAGGGCGGTGGCGACACAGAAAATGACCGTGATAAACATCATGTGAATGTAATGAAAGGGCGCCCACACAAACGAGAAGAATCCGTAGAGCAGCACGCCTAACACCACAGCGACAATGGCAGCGCCCTGGGTAACGTCTCGAAACAACAGGCCGACAATAAAGGCCGAGAGAATCGGCATGCTTAATAAACCGTAAAGCTCCTGCACCAAATTGATAATGCTGTCGGCGGTGGCGTAGACCGGGACCATCAGCACTCCAATGGTGATAAAGCTTACTGAGATAAGCAGGTTAAGACGCCGCAGGTCAGGCTCTTTGTGAATATAAGGCTCGTGAACGTCACACACGTAGAGCGCCGTCGAGGCGTTGAGCACGCTATTCACCGTGGTCAGTACTGCCGCCGCAATGGCCGCGGCGAAGGCCCCCGACAACCAGAGTGGAAGCACATCACCCACCACACGGCCGAAGGCTGCATCACCGATATCGCCATACAGTTTGTAAGACACAATGCCGGGGATGACCACCAGTGGGGGAATAATCAGCAGGCGAATGATGGCGGCGGCAAGCACGCCTTTCTGGCCCTCCTCGACTGTGGGCGAGGCCATGGCGCGTTGGGTGATGGTTTGATTGGTGCCCCAATAAAAAATCTGGATAAACAGCATGCCGGTCAGCAGGGTATGCCAAGGAATAGGTGAGTCGTTGTCACCGATCAGGGTGAGACGTTCGGCGGGAATGCCCGATAAATCAAAATCGATACTCGCGAGGGCGAGCACCACCACGGCCAGCCCCAATGACAACAGCAGAACGCCGCTGTAGGCATCCGAGATAGCGACTGCCCGCAGCCCACCTAGCACGGCGTACGCCGACCCAACCACCGCAAACCCCACCGCGATGACCATCAGGGGGAGATCGACATTGAACATGCTTTGCATGAACAGCGAGCCACCATAGAGTGTGACGGGAATGAAAATAAACAGATTGCCCAGCAAAAACAGCGCGCCAATCAGGCTGCGGATTCTGATATCGCCATAACGCTTTTCCAACAGTTCGGTAGTGGTTGTGCAGTCGTAGCGGTAGTACACCGGCAGGATGACCTTGGCGAGAATGACGAGTCCGACAACGGCAGAGAGCTCCCACCATACGAGCAGTAGCATCTGATTGCCATTCATACCGACTAATTGATCGGTGCTGAGGTTGGTGAGGGTGATTGACCCCGCCACCACCATCCAGCCCAGACCCTTGCCCGCCAAAAAGACTTCTCGTCGATCCGCAATCGCCGGGTGATTCGCCGTATCCTGCATGACCCGACGATAGGTTAGTCCCGCAATGAGCGCCGTGATGGCTATAAAAATGGCGAGCTGTAGGGGATCTACGGGCATGGGTAATCGACGAGCGGCCTCGAGTCGCAACGACAAGTCGCTCAGAGTATCACTGAGTCTTCGCGGTGCCTATTGAAGCGCTTGTCCACACCTTTTACTCTCGTGACTCGAGGTGTGGGGATTAAGCGTGTCGTTGACTGAACTGACCAGTGTGGGTCTTACCTGCGTGTTCTTTATGGGGCTGGTCGCGTGGATTTCCTATCGCCGTGCGCGTCACTCCA
>CBFHQV010000114.1:0-5909 GCA_965658055.1 Luminiphilus sp.
ATACATGGCGATATCATCTGCGCTGAGAATGCCAAGCTCTCGAAATTGCTCGCCGGTGAAGGTGTTAATCGCAATACCAACATCGTTGGCGCTTTGCTCGCGTTTTTGCGCCGTAACAACCACCTCTTCCAGCTGCATGGCTGCCACAGGCAACGTTAAAGATGCCGCGGCCACAGCCACAGCCAATACGTTCACTCCGGGCTTTCTGAATAAGCTTTGGCTGAATGTAGTCTCGTTTTGCATTTCGATGGTCCCCTCATGCCGCCGATGAACTCGGCTTTCACGTTATTGTTGAGGATGAGCTAACGCCCAGTTTCCTCGCATTTATCACCGCGTACCTATGTGAATATACCGACACAAAGCTAATTGTTATTGACCAATCCGGCCATCAATTTGACGTTAATTCGCTTTCCCGCAAGGTCCACGGACCAAGCCTATTGCAGCAGCGCTTTGATACTTTCGCGATAGCTTTGGGGGGTCTCGCCCACCCAGGAACGAAATGCCCGACTGAAGGCGGACAACTCGGAATACCCAAGCTCGAAGGCAATATCGGTCAGAGACGCTTTGGAATTGGCCAACAGAAACTTGGCCCGTCGCTCCCTCGCCAAATTCTTCGCCTCCTGAAAGGTATACCCCTGTTCCGCCAGTTTTCTGCGCAGGGTTCGCGGAGAAATCTGGAGTCGCTGAGCTATGCTCTCTGAATCGGTGAACTCCATTGATTCCTGCAACATGATGTGGCGGCAGACTGTACTGACAAACCCTTGATGCTCATCACCGAGAGAAAAATAGGTCTCCATGGCACTGGCGAGAATACGAAACAACAACTTGTTGCTGGTCAGGAAGGGTTGATTGAGAAATTTCGGGTGAAAACGAATGCTATTGTGCTCGCTTTCAAAGCTAAGTTGGCAATTAAAAAAGCTCTGCAACTCACTAATATCATTAGGTTTACTGTGCTGAAAAGTCACCTCAAGCAAGGGGATTCGACTCCGGGTAGCCACGTTCAAGGTTTGTACCAAAAAGCCCATTAAATAATCATTCAGCTGCACCATTCCCGAGCCTGCCTCGTGCAGCAGATCGGCGCTGAATTGGGCCGGGCTGTACTCTGGCTGAAAATCCGTTTTGATCGCGGTGTCGATGTACTGGTCATAGGCATTCAAGAAAGAGAGCCCCTCGCCCACTGAAGGCGCCGCCACCATAGCGACGATTAACAAGCTACTCGACTCGTAGTGGAAGTCCTGCCCCATCGACAGCCCCATGAATGGATTGCTTGTCACCGCCGCGGCGCGCTGGAACAGCTTGGCAACCCGCTCTACCGGTAGAGGTCGGTCGTACTCTTCGCTGTTATTAAAGTTGATGTCACAGGCTTCAAAGATCGGACCGGGATTTACCTCCCTGTCCATGAGGTAATCTCTGACGTACGCCGCAAAGCGCGGCGATAGGCTGGGGGCGAACCCCGGCTCGCTGACAAGGTGAAGTGACCCCTTAGTCTTCGCGAATGACCTGGGCATAGTAGGCCCCCAGAGCCGCCATCGCCGACGGCTCCAGCTCTTTGACAACGTTTGCCATCAGCGGATGGTACCGAGCCCCTCGCTTGAACCCCATCAGCTGATTGGAGATGTAGGGAGCACTCTGGCCCGCCAAAATGGGCCACTCGGTGGCAACTGGGTGTCCCTGCATGCCATGGCACGCGTGACAATAGCCAGCCCTGTTCCGCCCTTCCTCTACCAACGCGGCATTGCCATTCGCTGCGGCAACCAGAGGCTGGCGAGAGAACCAGCTCGCCAACTCGGCGATGTCCTGATCGCTCAGCTGCGCCGCAATAGGATTCATAATGGGGTTATTCCGATCGCCATTTCTAAATGCCCTGAGCTGCAATGCCAGGTAGTCGGCGTTCTGGCCTCCCAGATTGGCGTAGCTGGGATCAATACCGACCCCGTTTGTACCGTGACAAGCTGCGCAGGTTGCCAATGCAGAAGGCTCATCCCCAAAAGCGACTCCCGATCCCCCTGATAAAAGGACAAGCACAAGACATGCACGACGCAACAAGCCTGGGTTTACCATTAGATCTCTCCTGTCTCCGGTAACCGCGCAATCTCAGCCAACACGGCCGCACGGGTATGATCTATTTCCTGAAGGGGTGACTGGCGCAGCCGCCCCACCTCGTCTGCGGTGTAGGGTCGATACTCCCCATTGATCAAACTCGATCCCGCAAAATTTTCAATGCACCAATTCAACACCTCGGCCAGCTGCGCATCCTTCAGTTTGGACGTCGCTGACCCGGGCACCTGCACCATGAACTCCCGACCGCGCTGCGACCGGAGAAACACGCCCATCATCCCCTTGAGGGGCGGCACGGCGTTGACCCCAGAGCCATCGGGAGTGTGGCAACCCTGGCAAAACATTTGATAATGATATTTTGCTCGCGGCTCATTGATCTCGGCCTCCGCCAAGCTCCACGAGGTCATGACCGACAGCGCCAGCATCATCACAGCAGCGCCATATCGACTAGCCAAGGATTTACTCTTCAAAGGCAACGCCAACCACCACAGCGGTTGAGCAGTGATACGCCGCGCTCGCTGTACCCAAACACCAGTTAATGTCATTGGTCTTGTCAGGCCTGTAGGGAGGCCTATCACCCTCGTCCCGCTGACAAAGACAGGCGCCACAGGTCGATTTACCGCAGCAATCGTTATAGGAAATCACGTAATTACGCCCATCAGCCGGGTTGTGGCAGGTGCCAATCCAAGTCACCGGAGACATTTCGGTGCCCGGTGGGCAAGTATTAGCGCTACCGCCACAACAGCTACACAGAAAACCGTCAATGGCGCAGTACCGCCAATAGTCGCAATCTGTATCGCTACCCTCCTCAACCGGCCGCGCCGCACCACCCTCGGCGCGGGCAACAGGTAACAAGGGAACGGTACTTGCCCCAACTAACACGCCTCCAAGTGTTTTCAGCATGCCGCGTCGGGACGCCGTCTGTGCTGCCGCACGCGCACGTCGCTCCAGCAGCTTATCGATCAATGACATCATGATTTGACCTCCACGAAGCGCTCTTCGTCGCGCTTATTCATATATTCTTGTATCGACGCCACGTTGCGTTCCTTTGCCTCAAACACCGAATCCAAATGCTCGCGGGAGTTGACAATACCCATCGATGACACGCGCTGATTCTCATCAATCAAGACGGCATAGGGCAGCTTGGAAACACCGTAGCTTTTACCCACGAGTTCGCTCACCACGTAGGGCAGCTCAATGGATTTACGACTGACATAACCGGCATGGTCTTGCTCTTCACCGTCACTCACGAGCACCACATCAACCCACTCCGCCTCGGCGCGAGCAGCCGCCATCAACGCGGGGGTGAGCTCACCACACACGGGGCAATCGGGAGACAGAAAAAACAGGAGCTGGGAACGGCCGCCCGCAGGCCCGGCGATCGAGACTCTCTCGCCTGAAAGCGTGAGTGCTTCAAGAGCTGGAGCCGCCTGACCAACCTCAAGCGTCCTGTTCACCATAAGGGCGCCAGCTGGTGCGACGCGCTCATACAGCACGCCTACCTGTCGAAGCAGGGCGTAGTTCATGATGGCGAGCAAAACAACCGCCAACCAAAGCAAAATATTGGAAACGACCAGCAAACTCATTGTGCTGCCCCCCGCTGCCACCGCTGTCGGTTTTCGATCGCCTGATCCAACGCCGCGTAAGTGATAACGCACATCAGGGCAACAGCGAGGGCAAGCCACATCGCAGTGACGCCAAGCGGCATGGCATAGCCTGTGGCCCACAGCGCACACCCTGCGAGCACCACATTACGCCAGATAAGCTCACTACCAATCCGGGTGTCGGATCCAGGGCCGCCGCAACCGCAGCGCAAGTTGACCTGACCACGATGGACCTGCCACCCCATCACAGCGGCGTAAGTTACCAGCAATGCTGCGGCGAGGATCAGTCCGAGCTCACGCGAAGCCGGCACTGCCATCAGCGTCGCGGACCCTAGCTCAACAGCGCCAATCATCCGCACCGCGCGAACCCCCGCAGCGCGCCCCAAGGTCGACGCGACTGTCTCCTGATAGGCTTGAGGCGACCGCCACTTGGATAGCCCCGCGTGAGCGAACAACACCGCCGCAAAATAAGTGATGCCGCTGCCCAAAACATCCATCAGCACGATTACTTGGCTCCCCAGAGAAAGAGTGGGGTTTCCTGACCAAAGCCAGTGATCTTTCGGATGAACTCGCCGGACAGGCCGTCATAAAGCTCGACACTCATATCGACGGGGTTGGTCACCAGCACTTTTGGCTCTGCCCCTCTACCCACGGCAAAGCTCAAACCCCACTCCTGAAGCGGAATCCGCAGGACGCGGCGGCGGGAATCAGGATCAAACACCCAAATTTCTGCGCCGCCGGAATTATGCATGCCGTCTACGCCGTTGGCTTCGGGATTCATCAAGAAATAAATGCGACCCAGATCGTCCTCGCCATCAAGCTCAATACCGGCCGGCGCCCAGGTTGCCTCATCGGGCCCAACCAGAGACCACGGCGCCATAGGCGTGGCCGCTGACCCCGTCATGGCCACCGGGTGCACGGTCGCATCGAAGGCTGGGAAGTAAGCAATACCCCCCGACAGGGCGGGCCGCTCAAAGACAGGTGAGTCATCAGAATCAAAGAAAACGTCGCTAAAGCTACGGCCACGCTCTGACCCGTCGTCATTCAAGGTAACCGTCAGCATGCGCCCGTCGGCACAAATCGAACTAAACGCCATACCGCCATTGGGGTAAATGAAGCTGCAGCCAGGCGTCGGTATTTCACCTATCAGTTCACGCTTCTCGAGATCTACCAATGACACGGAGGTGGAGGGACTCAGGTTAAAAATAGCCAACCACTTGTCCTCGTTCAGGGTCTGCAACACAACCCGCTCCGGCATGCCCATAAACCGCTTGCCGGCGGGTAGCATGACTTCTCCTATCGGCGACAGCGTCGCTGTGTCCCATATAGTCAGCACGTCCATCCTGTCGCCACGGGTACCGCGGGTATGGAAAGTTTCCACTGACATGATTTCACCGCGCGAAGGGACCTGGAGAATTGCGCCCATCAAACTGTTATTGAACAGCCCCTTTACTTGGTCACCCAAGGCCTCCTCGCTGCTGTCGATGACGTAGATCTTTCCGTCTGACATGTGGAAGAACGCCGCGTCATGCACGAGAAACCAATCGGGCGGGTAACGTTCGGGGAGTGTTTCTATAATGCCAGTTGGCTCAACTGGCAACGGTGGTGGCCGGTCTTCAGCGAAGCCGCTGAGCGCCGCTGCTGCCACTACCATACTTACTAACAGTTTCTTGAGCATCATCAGCCACTCTCCCCCGTCCGCTAACCCTTGGCGATTTGCATAGTTTGTATATTAGTGTATTCCACGAGCCCGTAACGCCCGAACTCAACCCCAACGCCTGACTGCTTGACGCCGCCAAAAGGGGCGTCAGGCTGGATCATCGCGTGGTTGTTCACCCAAGCAGTACCGCACTCCAATCGCGCCGCAAGCGCCTGGGCCTTTTCAACATCGCTCGACCACACCGATCCACCCAAGCCGACAGACACGGCGTTCGCTCGCTTGAGCGCATCTTCTACATCACTGAATTTAATGATTGGCAGAATGGGGCCAAAGGGCTCCTCCTGAACGAGCCGACTTTCTTCCGGAATATCTCTCACGATAGTCACCGGGAAAAAATAGCCCGGTCGATCTAAGGGACTGCCACCGGTCATGAACGTGGCGCCATCAGCCTTGGCGGCTTCAGCGAGCGCGCAGACTTTATCGAACTGCATTTTATTCTGAATAGGACCAAAGTCCGGACTCTCCGACGCCGGACCGGTTTTTACGCTTGCCGCAATGCCGGCAAGTGCAGCACACATGTCGTCATA
>CBFHQV010000115.1:0-5845 GCA_965658055.1 Luminiphilus sp.
TAAGTTCCCCTCAGTGGCCGTGGAGGAAAACCGCCAGAGTCCATAGACAGGAAAACCCTTCAGCCTACATAGGGAATGGATGCGAGCGGCTTCTCGAGTAACTGAGGCTTGCGATTACCCCCGCCTTCCAGCACACCTATCAGAGCGCCATCTACCTCAGTTTGACTCACTATTGCCAAGCTTTTCATGCAAAGCCAAACGTAGCCTCCCAGTAGATAACGTCTCGAGATGAATAAAACCCGCTTGCGGGAGATCGGGGGAGTGCTAGTATCGCAGAAAAGCCGCGCCAGCTGAGACGTGAACTGGCGTCAAAACATAACAATAAGCCAAGCATAAGAGGGTCCCCGCTATGAGTACACGCAATCGTGTTCTATCTGTACCCCTACTAGCCACCACACTGTCGCTCGCTGTCTCAGCGCACGCCCAGGGCGTTCTTGAAGAAGTCATGGTCACCGCCGAGAAACGAGAGCAGTCGCTCCAAGACGTGCCTATCGCTATTTCTGCCTTCACTAACGATGACCTACGTCAGCAATTGGTCGATAGACCGCTAGATCTCCAGCTGAACGTCCCAAACATGTTGATGTCCAAGGGTAACTTTACGACCGCGGCCATCTCGATTCGTGGTGTGGGAAACCTGGCCATTGGCAGTGCAGCGGATAGCGGAACCGGCATTCACATTAATGGGTTTTACATGAACGGCCCGCGGGTGTTCGAGATGGACTTCTTCGACGTCGACCGTGTCGAAGTATTGCGCGGACCCCAGGGCACCCTTTACGGAAGGAACACCACCGCCGGGGTTCTCAACATGATCACCGCCAAGCCAGATACCGAAACATTAAGTGGCAATATCAATGGTGAATTCGGTAACTACAGCCGCCAGCGCTACGAGGGATACATCAACTTCCCGCTGGGCGACTCAATGGCGCAGCGCTTCTCCGGCTTCTATCTCACACAAGACGGATTTGTGGACAACGCCTACAACGGAGAGGAGGTCGACGACCGCGATATGTTCGGCATCCGAAGCAGCACGCTGTTTGAAAACGACAAGACATCGGTGCAATTGGTTATTAACTACCTCGAGGAAGACGATAACCGGATGCGCGGCAGTGATCAACGTTGCACCAAAGACACCAATACCACCGCTTTCGGCCAGTACGGCCCGCTGGGCTGCCTGCCAAACAGCTTGGGCAACAGCGCCGCCAACACCTCCGGTACTGTGCTCGGCGCAATTACCGCAGGGATCGAAGCGGCCACCTTCGGCCTATTAGCGTTCCCCGACGACGACTATGCCAACCCTCGCGTTTTTGATGATCCCCGCAGGCAGTGGCTTGACACCACGCCCGAATATCAAGTGGAAGACACCGTCATCACTTTTGAAATTGAGCACGACTTTGGCGACTTTACGCTCACGTCTCTTACCGGCTATCACGACACAAGTTTTTCAGCCTCAAATGACTATGACTTCACGCAGGCGTCCGAAACTTGGGATTGGATTTACGACGAGTTGATTGGCGGGTTTTTGCCCAATCCGCTGCAGTGTGTTCCATCGGGGTCTGAGGGGTTTTGCCAAAGTGGTGGCATACCGGTAGACCGAGGTGTTAACGGCGTCGAGTTCGTCGATCGACTTTACTCGACCGACATATCCACGACCGAGGGTGAAGAATACAGCCAGGAGTTACGCCTGAGCTCTGACTGGGATGGCCCCATCAATTTCATGGTCGGCGGGTATTACCTTCACTACGAGGGTGAGACTCACTATAAAGTCTATAGCTCAGCCCTAACACTCTATGCCTTGCTGCCAGGGTTCTTAGGCCTCGAAGCCTTACCGGCCAATCAGCGCTTTTTTGATAACGACACCTCCGACAACATCCTCGAGACCTGGGCAGTCTTTGGCGAGCTTTACTGGGATGTCACCGATCGCTTGAGCGCGACCTTTGGCCTTCGCTACTCCGACGAAAAGAAATCGGCGAATCAGCGAACTATTTATCTCGACTTCCTGACAAACCCCAACCAGCCCGGCGGTGGTTATGAGGCATTCGAGTGGGAAGACAGCGAACCCACCGGTCGCGTCAATCTTACCTATGAGGTCTCAGATGACGTGATGACCTATGCCCAGCTTTCGCGGAGTTTCAAGAGCGGTGGTTTTAACCCGATCTCCGCAGAGAGCGTTCTGCTGCAGTTTGACCCCTCTGCTGCGTTCTTCGAGCCCGAGTACATTAATGCCTTCGAGGTGGGGGTGAAATCGCGGTTACTCGGCGGTGCTCTACAAGCCAACGCATCCTATTTCTACTACGACTACGAAGGCTTGCAGGTGTCCAAAATCACCCAGCAAACGTCGATCAATGAGAACTTTGACTCCAAGATTCAGGGGATTGAGGGGGAGTTTCTGTTCGCCGCCTCAGAAAACCTCTTGTTTACCGCCAACATTGCCTGGTTAGACACGGAGCTCGGTGACGTGGTGACATCAGATCCCGGCGATCCTAACGGCAGCACCTATCTAAACGATGGGAGAAGCCCGGTAGACGGAGTGGTCAGTATCGGCAATAGCAACGTGTACCTTGGTCCAGACTGCCCGAGCACCATTCCGATACCCGAGCTGGGTGGTGCACCGGGTTGTGCCGGTGTACCGATCAATTTGAGCGGCAATCAGATTCCTGGAGCTCCCGAATTCTCCGTAAACCTCGGCGCCAGTTACAATATGCAGTTGGGCGGTATGGGAAGCCTCAGAGCTGGCGTAAATTACTACTGGCAAGATAAATATTATTCTCGAGTATTCAATGCCGCCGTGGACCAGATAGATGAATGGGATGTGTGGAACGCAACGCTGCGCTTCACGCCCCAAGAGGGAAACTGGTACCTGGAACTGTGGGGTCGTAATCTGAGCGACGATGACTACGTTACAGGCCAGTATCGGGTCGATGCAAACTCAGGAAACGGCACCAATCAGTTCCTACTTGATCCCCGCACTTACGGGATCACCCTCGACTATCAGTTCTGAGCGCTATCAGTTACCCACTAGGGCGGCCGCAGGCCGCCCTATTTCGTACTGGCCTCGCGAATGAAATCGCCCAGCAATCTGAACTCGGTTTGTCTTGGCGTTTTTTTTCGCCACATAAGGCCAATCGAGCGCGCCACACCCTCGCGATCAAACGATCTAACCACAAGATCAGTGCCCGCCGTGATACCAGCGTTCACCGCCATTTCGGGGAGCAACGTAATCCCAATGCCATTAGCCACCATCTGAACGATAGTCGCCAAACTGGTCGCTTGATAGGGAATATCAATCTGCGAGTCTCGCAGTTCGCAGGCTTCCAAGGCATGATCACGCAGACAGTGACCATCCTCTAACAGCAACAGCCCCTCTCCCTGTAAGTCTTCTGGCTGAAAGCTCTCTTGGGTAGCCAATGGGTGCTCTTGATTGCTTGCCAAGAGAAAGTTGTCTTGCATCAGCGGCATCACGTCCACGTTATCGGTGGGAAACGGCAGCGCCAACAGCAGCACGTCCAACTCACCCGCATGCAGGCTATCGACCAGCGCTCGGCTCAGATCTTCCCGGATAAACAGCGTAAAGCCAGGGTGCAATACCCGTAACTGTTGCAGCATTTTGGGCAGTAGGTAAGGTGCCACTGTCGGAATCACCCCCAAGCGCATCTTGCCCTTGAAGGGGACGCCAGCGGCCTCGCACTGACTCACCAACTCGTCGACATCGACCAGGATCGCCAGTGCGCGCTGTACCACCTCTTGACCTAGCGTGGTCAACAGGACGTTGCGATTATTGCGCTCTACCAGCGATGCCCCCAGCGTGTCTTCGAGCTCCTGAACGCCAGCGCTCAGGGTGCTTTGGCTGACGTGGCAGGCCTTGGCGGCTTGTCCAAAATGCTGGTGCTCCGCCACCGCGCACAGATATTTCATTTGTTTAAGCGTGGGTTGCCTCGCCATTGCAGTCTATCCTCAACGAAAATCGCGATTATCGAAATTTTCGATTAATTTTGGCAAAAAATACAGTTGAGCCAAAACTGGCCCAAGGCAGTATAGTTATTCATCTCGCAGCTGCGGGGTCTAACGTAAGGAATTCCACATCAGGAGACCGAAATGGAACTCAAAGGTAGTATGACAGAACAGAACCTTAAAGATGCCTTCGCTGGCGAATCCCAGGCCAATCGCCGTTACCTCTACTTCGCAGCAAAGGCCGATGTAGAGGGCTATAACGACGTTGCTGCGGTGTTCCGCTCAACGGCAGAAGGTGAAACAGGACACGCTCACGGCCACCTTGAGTACCTCGAGGCGGTTGGCGACCCGGCAACCGGTCTGCCCATGGGTGATACTCGCAAGAATCTTGAAGCCTCGATTGCCGGTGAAACTCACGAGTACACCGATATGTACCCCGGTATGGCCAGCACGGCGCGCGACGAGGGCTTCGATGAAATCGCGGATTGGTTTGAAACCCTAGCCAAAGCTGAGCGAAGCCACGCCAACAAGTTCCAGAAGACTCTGGACACTCTGGAGGCATAAGCGCTCCACCGTAGTGGCAAGGGGAGCGCAATCGCTCCCCTTTCTTTATCCCCCTGCTAGAAGCCGCCGGTACTGCGGTGTGATTCTCTCAGGCATCCAAACCAAGTAACGCAGGTACATGATTATGCGCGAAGGCAGCCTAGAAGCCCCTACTCGCCATCCGATTGACTGGAAAAGCGACGATTTTTGGAACAAGGAATCGCTCAACGCGGAACTTGAGCGCGTCTATGATATTTGCCATGGCTGTCGCCGTTGCGTCAGCTTGTGTGATGCCTTTCCCACGTTGTTTGATCTCATCGACGAGTCTGAGACCTTCGAAGTCGACGGCGTTGCTAAAGAGGATTACACCAAGGTTGTCGATCAATGCTACCTGTGCGACCTGTGCTTTCTGACCAAATGCCCCTACGTGCCACCCCATGACTTCAACATCGACTTCCCCCATTTGATGCTTCGCGCCAAGGCCATCAAGTTCAAAGAGCAGGGAGCAAATTTTCGGGACAGAACCCTAACCAGCACCGACACCATGCTTGGGGTAATGTCTATCCCGCTAGTGGATATCACCGTCAATGCGCTCAATAGCAGTACCGGCTTCCGGAAGGTTGTGGAAAAGACCCTCGATATTCACCACCAAGCGCCACTGCCCAAAATGCATGCCAACAATCTGCGAAAGCGGGTGAAAAATCTCCTCCAGCCTATGGAGGCGGAGGCAGTTGGGGAAACATCCGGCAGGGTGGCGCTCTACGCCACCTGCTATGGCAATTACAACAGCCCCGAAGTGGGCGAAGATTTCGTGAAAGTTTTTCAACATAACGGCATACAGATTGACGTGGTTCCCAAGGAAAAGTGCTGCGGCATGCCTAAACTCGAGCTCGGTGATTTAGATGCGGTGGATGCTTTGAAGCAAGCCAATATCCCGGTGCTTGCGGATCTCGTTGATCGCGGCTATGACCTTGTCGCCCCTATTCCATCCTGCGTACTTATGTACAAGCAGGAGTTGCCACTGATGTATCCCGATGATGCCGATGTACAAAAGGTCAAAAATGCGTTTTACGATCCCTTCGAGTACCTGTGGCTGCGACATAAAGGGGGAAAGTTGAACACTGAGTTTCCCCACGCGATCGGCAATGTTGCCTACCAAGTCGCCTGCCATCAAAGGGTTCAGAACATAGGGCTAAAAACCCGCGACGTACTCGCCTTGGTGCAGGACAGTGAGGTGATCGCTCACGAGCGTTGCTCGGGCCATGACGGCACCTACGCGGTAAAGAAAGAGACGCACGAAAAATCGGTGAAAATCGCCCGGCCGACGGTGAAGAAAGTCGACGCACAAAACCCG
>CBFHQV010000116.1:0-5471 GCA_965658055.1 Luminiphilus sp.
CAAACACGGCGTGCGCAAGGTCAATATTGACACCGATTTGCGACTGGCATCTACCGGCTCGATTAGACGGTTTCTCGCGCAGAATCCGGACGAATTCGACCCGCGAAAGTACTTGAAAGAGAGCCTGGTGGCCATGCGCGATATCTGTATTGCCCGCTATGAATCCTTTGGCACCGCGGGAAATGCATCCAAATTAAAGCCCCTGTCTCTTGCGACGGTTCAAGACGCTTATTCCTCCGGGGCCTTGTAGCTTCGGTCTGCTAACCAACCGGGGAGCCTGGCTGTGCTCACAACGTGAATGCAGAAACTGGTAACTGTTGCCAGTACCGCCATTAACGAGAGCGCGCAAAGTTCCCTGATCCACATCCTCTTGTTACACCGAGAACACTGGGGGTAGCGGCTCATCCAGAACCGAGTTAAAGATCTCGCGCAGGGGCTCTTCGTAACTCCGCCAACGCCCCTTCCGGCTGCTACCCAAAGGCTCTCTTACCTGCCATACGCTGGCCGTGCGAACCGAATTATCTAGCGTGTGAAAATCCAGACACGCGGGATCCCAATCCTCATCTAACCAAGCAAAAAGCGCTCTCAGCGTCGACTCGGGATCGTCGACCAACGCCTCGTAACTGACCTTTCGTATCTTGTCGGGCAGTGCCTCCACCCAAAAATCAGCGACTTGCTGGCAAAGGGCGATGTGATGAGCAATCGCCATCGGCTCAGTTGCATAGCCATGTTGAGGGTGCAGGCGGGTCCCATAAACAGAGACAAGGGTATCTCGCCAATCACGCTCGGTGACGATAATCTTGGCTTCCGGGAGTACATCAAGGATGGTAGCGATATGAAATAAATTATCCGGGCGCTTGTCAGTTACCCTCACTTCCTTCGAGGCGCGACGGTCAACCAGATGTTCTCGCCATCGCGACTTGATCTCCATCTGCTCACTGGCGTCAGGCCGTCTTCCCGGTTTAATCATGCCACCACCCAAGGCATGTATTTCCCGCGGCCAAAATTCAGACTCTCCCAGGGGGTTGAATCTCGGATGAGCGGCAAGAATCTGCTCAAGCAGTGTCGACCCGGTTCGGAACATCCCGAGAATAAAGACAGGCGCATCTCCTTCGGGCGAATCAGTGGCCGCCGAGGGAAGATTACTCTGAAGCTGGTCCAAGATCAGACTGCGCCATTGAGCCCCAGGCCAAGCGGGTTGTTTGACCTTGTCAGCCTCGTTCGCCTGAACAAGTGAACCCCACGCACTAGCATGATCCCCCGCCCGCTCCCGTAAGCGATACAGTGCCATGAGCACATCGGGATTGTTACCTGCGAGCTCCTCCAATTTTCGTCCGGCCGCCGAGTCCAGTGTCAGCGTCGGATCGGCCTCCACGAGGCGGGCCAGTGCATAAGGATCGTCTGGGGATAATGTTGCAGCACGCGCAAAAAGCTGACAGGCCAACTCGCGATCACCGGTTTGCTCGGCAAGATGGGCACGATTGAACACCGCCGGATAGTAGTCCGGGTAAGTATCAAGTGCTCGATCAAGCCATTGCGCCGCAGCAGCCGGATTGGCCAGCCGTTCCGAGTACACGGAAGCAAGGTTGCACATCGCCTCCTGGGGGTCGCTAAGGCCGCAAGCAAGCGACTGCTCATAGGCTTTCACCGCTTGCGTGAAGAGACCCGCCCTATTTGACCACCAACCCAAATTAAACCAAGCGGTGGCATTATGGGTGTCTGCGGCCACTTGCCGCTGCCAGTGGGTCAGCTGTTGATTAACGTTTTCCATAATTCATTTTAGCAGGGCAAAAAAAAGCGGGCATAAAGCCCGCTTTGATTTATGCAGCATCTGCTGCCAGGTGCAACCGTTTCCTTAGAAGCGGAAAGTAACCTGAGCGAACAGGTACTGACCCAAGGTGTCGTAGAAACCAGCGATAGCGTTGGCGTTGGTGGACAAGGTACCACCGACCAATGGTGGCTCTTCGTCTAACACGTTGTTAATACCAACGAGCAGCTCGGAGTCGCCGAGGAAGCGTACCGTCGCATTCAAGTCGAGATAGCTTTCAGAGCCAGAAACGTTGTCCTGAACGATCGCGTCGGCACCCTCTGAACGCGTGCTAGTCAGCGAACCGTCGTAATCAACACCGTCGAAGAAACGCCAGCGGGCAGTGACAGCCCAGAAGCTGTTGCTATCGTAGCTAGCTGTCAACGTATGACGCCACTCAGGCTTTGGATAACAACGGCTGCTGATCAACCCCACGCAGTCAAAGGCCTCACCGGGTAGGATTTCAATCTCCCACTCTGTGAGATAGGTACCCGCTAAGTTTACGCCAAAGGTGCCGCCCAGCGCGTCCATCGACCATGCTGCTGCAACGTCGACACCAGAGGTTACGCCAGTACCAATGTTCTGCAGGCCGTTAAATACGCGAGGGATTTCACCCTGCCACAGGTTACCGGTAGGACCACGCGTGATTGCATCACACAACACGCCGTTGGTAGCACACTGGCGAACAATGTTCTCAGCGCCTACGGTTGCGATCGTGTTCTCAATCTCGATGTTCCAATAGTCCAAAGACACGGTGAGATTGTCGGTGGGGGTCAACACCACACCCACGGTAATGGTATCGGCTTCTTCCACGTCAAGGTTTACATTGCCACCTGTGACCTGGTTGTACTGATCCGCCGGACTCTGCACCACACTACCGTATTGAGCAGCAGTCACGCCGGTCAGCGCACACTGGGCAGCCGAGTACTCAGGGTTGGCGCCCGCACAGGGGTCAGCACCGGCCCAAAGACCCAAGTTATTGACTGAAAATAGCTCTGCCACGTTGGGAGCACGAACAGCGCGGTTGAAGCCTGTTCGCAAACGAACCAGGTCAATGGGCTGCCAATCCAGACCGAGGCGGTAGGTGCTCTGCCCTCCAACGGTGCTGTAGTCAGAGTAACGGTATGCCAAGTCGGCAACCAAGCTATCCGTCAGCGGGATATTGGCTTCGCCGAAGAATTCCGACACGTTGAACTTGCCACCCAGTGATGGGGTAGGACCACCCTGGCCGAGCAATTGACCTTCGGCAAAGACTGTGTCCGAGGTGCGGTCGAAGTCTTCGCTGCGCCATTCATAACCCACGACAATCTTGATGGGGTTGGCACCACCAATCGAGAACAGGTCACCCGTGACGTAGCCGTTAATAACCTCAGTAATACTTTGGCTGCTCAGCATGCCAGTACCAGTGAGGCTGTTTGCCTGTGCAGCTGTCACACCGTTAGGGGTGAAGACTGAGTAGCCAGGACAGCCGCCGTCACACGCATCCTGATTCAAGACCGCGGTGATGTTGGGCGCAAAGAAGTCATTGATGTACGTCGAGTTTTGACGCGCCTGGGCGTGGAGGTAGCTGACATCATAAGACCACTGGTCATTGATCTCGCCCTTCGTGCCCACGACTATCCTAAGACCATCGTTTGAGAAGTTGTTTGAACGAGGGCCACCCTCAACGTTACGTTTACCAACATAGATACCAAAGGTGTCGTAGCCTGGTATTTCGTTGGCCAGGTCGGCCGCGAACGCCGGAGGCAGGTCCTCAAGGCCTAGGATGTAGGCTTCAACGAAGAAGGTGCCCGATTCAGCGATCTGAGCTCGGGTCTGGGCGCTCGAGACCATCATCTCCATGTATGGTGTGAAGTGGTCGTTGATCTTGTAATCAACAAATGCACCAGCGTTCCACTGGGTCAAAGGCCGCAGGAAGTGGTTGATTGGGGCGTAGTTATAGCGGTTGGTGCCATCCCATGGCGTCAGTCCGCCGCCGGAATTGACGTTGCCGAAAAAGTTACAGTTAATTTGTTCACCATCTTCGTCAACGCCGCATGGCTCTTCAAATGCAAGAGCGCCGTCCACGTAGGGATAAATATCGAAGTTAGGAATAATCGCGTTGGCAGAGCCGCCGACGCCCAGTCCTGAGCCTGTAAGAGCACCGGATGAATAGTCCCGCGCTTCTTGACGTAGCTCTTCCTGCTCTCGCCAGCTGGCGTATACCGTGGCGTTACCTCTGCCATCGGCAAAGTCCATACCCATGGCAATATCGATCTGGTCGTTCTCGCCGTCCGGACCTTCTGTGCCGGAGGGATAGTCGAAGTTACGCGCATCCAACAGACCTTGGATATAGCCGTTGCTGTTGTCGTGACGATAGCCACTCCAGCCTGCACGAATCTCGACGCCGTTCATGCGTCGGGTGACAAAGTTAACAACACCCGCCACCGCGTCAGCACCGTAAGTCGCTGATGCACCACCGGTCAGGACGTCGACACGCTCAAGCGCAATCGTTGGGATTTGTGAAATGTCAGGAGCCTGCTCTTCGGCAGCACCCGCAGTCATACGACGGCCATTAACCAGGACCAGGGTACGGTTGGTTCCGATACCGCGCAAATCAACGGTTGCCGTACCGGAGGATCCGTTCGAAATATTGTTGTTCTGACTGGTTTCGATCGATGGCAGGCTGTTAAGAACCTGTTCGATGTTAACGAAACCCAGGTTCTTGATGTTTTCCGCCGTTACAACGGTAACCGGGCTCGTAGCACCGAAGCCGTCAGCGGTCGCAATACGCGTACCGGTTACGATCACTTCTTCGACTGTCTCGTCGTCGTCTTGACCGAAGGCCAAGCCACTTGTCAGCGTGGTTGCCAGAGCCGCTGATACGGCCAAGCTTAGCTGTCGCTTATTGAGTGAGTTCATTAGAAACCTCTTTGTTTGTGTTGGTTGAGCGCTCCAGCCGGAGCCCAAAGACCCGGATGACTCTCAAGAATACTCTGTTGGCCAAGGGAAAGGAGAGGGAGAAATGTCACATTTGTGAAATATTTACTTATTGAGGGGGGAACTTTCCTGAGAAACACACATTTTTTTCCAACAAGTTACCCTTAGCGGGCGGGCGTCACCCCTCAGTCGATCCGGTAGACCCCTATCGTGCGGCCGGAGGATTTCACTGTCATCGTCCATAAGCCCATAAAGTTTTTCTTCACTTCCACCGTTTGTCCATTAGCCGTGTGCCGGTAATTGCTGCCGTTGCGCTGCCGCCATACCTGACCGTTGCTGAGCGTAAACACTGTTTTTCCGCTCCACCCCGAGAAGGGACCGACAATGTCCGCCTCGAAGGGCTCGTCTTTGGCGGCCTCCCGCGCTGCCTCTTCAGCGGCTTCATCCTCCCTGGCCTTACTGATGGCCGCCTCCACCTCGATGGCCACGCGGCGCTCGATTTCCGCCTCCATCGCGTCATTGTCTCTGGCCTTACTGTTGCCTGCGGCAATGGAGCCGCCCCCGGGATTTGTGTTTCCGGTGGCAGCGCTGTTGGTGCCTGTTTGGCCTACCGCATCAGTTGCAGAAGGCGCCATAAATCGCTGGCGCAACCACCCATCCAAAAACTGCTGCTGCTCGGGGGACAAATTATCGAGCCCAGCGGCCTCCAACTCCTCTGGCGTCATTGCATCGCGCAACCCTTGAA
>CBFHQV010000117.1:0-5433 GCA_965658055.1 Luminiphilus sp.
GCGAGCGAGCTGTGCCTTGTCTTCAGCCATCAGTTGCTTCGCTTTTGCTAAGCCTACTGCGCCATATGACCGGGTATGTTTCCTGCCTTGGAAGTTATATTGGAGTGAGAACGCTTTTTCACCTCTGGTCGAGACGCGCAACGTCAGGCCGTTGCCTAGCCCGACCCTATACGGTTTCGCCTTTGGCTTCAGGCCGTTTATTTGTCGCTGATTCATCGTGCCTACATTGTGCCTACAAATTTCATGGTATGCTAGCACAACGATGTGGCTTAAATACTGGTTTTACTGGCGTAAACGCTCGAATTCATGATGTGACCATCTCCTTCGGGAGGAAGGGGTCGGGAGTTCGAATCTCCCCACACCGACCACTTTTATATATATAAATCAATAAGTAGCGGAATTATTCCTCTCGGACTTGATGCCCGACTTATATGGTAGTACCACAGTAGTCTCAAAACTGCGCGTTTCTGGCTGTATTTAGTGCAAACTCATCGAAGCATAAATTATAGGCCCACCCCCTTTCATAGGCACGGGGAGGGCAAAAGTCTCCTGCTAATACCAGTGATACTGCTGGCACACATCAGAAGGTGATTTTAAAAAAGAGTAACTACGGAAGTTGCTCAAGCCTCACTGGATAGGCGGCATTCAGCGAATCAACTTCATCTCGCGACAAACTGATGCTCAACCATGCGTTGCAGCTGGGCGATTTGCTCTTGTTGCAGAGTCATTTGCTCCTGCTGGCTTTGAACAATCGTGAGGAGTTCCTCTTGCTGAGATTGGAGTTGCGCTTCAAGGGCAGCTACTTGTTCTCCAAGTTCCTGAGTGCGGGAGGCAACGATTTGACTGCTATTGAGCCATACCAGTTCACCTGAGCCAGTTGTTCCAAGCACCTGACCGTCGGTGCCATGAGAATTGGGGTAGGTGACGGCACCCGTTGTTAGTTTTCCTGAAGTGGAAACTGATTCGATATCTCCATTCCCTAGCTGAATTTTGTTGCTTTGATCTACTCGAGACATATACCCAATAGCGATCGCGTTGTTTAAGTCGCTCGTAACGGTGTCTGCTTTGTAGCCGATACCAACGTTGTTTGATCCGGAAGTATTAGTTTCCAGAGCATACATTCCAGCCGCAGTATTCTTATTACCCTCAATATTTCGCTCCAGAGCGAATGCACCGGTAGCTATATTGTCCTCGCCTGAGGTGTTGCTCCAGAGCGCATGTTTGCCATTAGCTGTGTTGTTGTTGCCCGTATCGTTGTACATGAGCGCTTGCTTGCCAGTAGCGGTATTTTCGTAGCCGGTTGTGTTGAAGTACAAAGCCGCATGGCCACTTGCGGTGTTGTGATAGCCAATGGTGTTGTTATAGAGCGCCGCGTTCCCACTGGCGGTGTTTTCGTAGCCGGATGTGTTGTTGTAGAGCGTAAAAGTGCCATGGGCAGTGTTGCTGCTGCCCGTTGTGTTACTGTAAAGGGCGCTTCGGCCGTTGGCAGTATTTTCGAAACCCTCGGTGTTGCTGTAGAGAGCACCACCCCCACTGGCGGTGTTATCGTAGCCCGTGGTATTGCTGTAAAGAGCACCATAACCACTAGCGGTGTTGTATTTGCCACTGATGTCAGAAGGTGTTTCGGGCGTGACGCTTTGTAGCCCATTTCCTATTACGACGTTGGAGTTAGGCAGGTCTACTGAGACTCGCGAATTAAACCCATCCTTCAAGACATTCAAGTTCTCCATCACTTGGTCGGCATTAGCCACACTTTTATTGGACAGGGTATGCGGTAAGGCGATGTCTTGAGCAAACGTAAAAGGCGCTAAGCACAGCAAAAGGGCAACACGTTTCATAGCAAGGCTCCTCTATCAGAGCCTTTAGTTTGCCCCGCTTCAGCGATGATTTCAAAGTGCTGGTGGAAGCCCAGTAGCCACAAGACCACCCCAAATCACCCCGTCAGAGCCTCTGAACGGCCCTCTAAGCAACGTTACGTCAAAAGTAATGGGTGGAGACTGGCTGCCCGAGTTGGCTCGTGAGTGGCTTCCTATGAAGCTGTACGAGCATATAGCAAAAATGGGTAAAAGTCAAGTCTGAGGCTACGGCAGGTCTACTTTTACCCTAGCCAATCCACAGGTTTCCATCTGCCTATCCCAGCACTCAAGCATCGTTTCTTCAGCCCACTGAAGATGCTCCTGCTGCACTGCCACTGCGTCGTGAACAGGTAAGCACACGATATCTTTCTTGGCCCCCTCAAGCATGACGTGTTTGAGGATTTGACCTTCTAGATTCTCAGCATATATGCCCCAACCAGAAAACAAATCTAGCTTTGGAAAGACCTTCAGCGTGGCCTCAGTCAGTCTTGCGAACTGTTCACCGTTGATGCCCTTCAGACTCGCTGATGAGGCTGCCTGTATCTTCTCATTAGCTCCCATGGCAAACGTGATGAATGATTTAACGAGTAAGTGTGGCTCAAGTTCCTGCGCGAAAATGCGATGCGGGTGTTCAAACTCTAAGCTCTTCTGAGGCAGTCATCACTTCAACGATTTGCGGTGGTTTGGAGATGCCGGCGACGCGCAGCACGGATGCGTTTCCGCTCATCCTCGGTGACCGTTGGCTCGCCGGGTATGACCCGACCGAGCTCAGGTAGAGGTAACTTGTGAACGATCGGTTGTTGTGCCTCGGCGAGCGCCTCGGTGAGCCCGTCCCAGCGTAACAGCATGGTCCCTTTCAGGTGGCCGCCCGTGTCCAGCCAATTCGGGTAACCCGGATCGGTTGCGCTCAGCACGTAATAAAAACGACCATCTGGGGCCAAGTCGGATTGGATCGTGTTTAGGCTGCTCACGTTATTGGCGTATTCGAGCGAAGCAAACCAACGATCAGTCAGTTGGATTGCCTGATAGGCGGCTGCAGTTTGCGGCATCACAATCACCAATGCATCGCCGTCGCTGAGATCAAAATGACCTAAACTCATCCAACGACCTTTAGCGCCCCCTGAGAATAGGTGTCATGCGGGAGCGACAACCTATTGGCCGGCAGACGCTGCTCGAAGCGCTGCACGACGGCCGGCCATGTAGCGGCCGACGC
Organism: Luminiphilus sp.; assembly: GCA_965658055.1. GTDB lineage: Bacteria > Pseudomonadota > Gammaproteobacteria > Pseudomonadales > Halieaceae > Luminiphilus. The sequence goes on from CBFHQV010000117.1 coordinate 3,070, forward strand.
CGTGAACATATCGCTGGCCTGACGGATGCCTTCAGCCAGCGATGTGGGTGATTGCGCCGATTGCCGCTTCCCCTCCCATCCGATCCGATCGATATGTGCGCTGCCGGGGCGCGTATTATTCCAGTTGTCGTACACATGACGGATAAATACATCAGTTGCCTCAGCCGGGTTCGCCAGCCAGTTGCCGCCGTGTGGCTTGGGCGACAACCATATCTCGAATTCGCCATCGTCGCTGACGTGGATATTTTCAAAGTTCAGATAACCCAGCGAACGGCCACTACCGTCCCAGGCGCGGCCGGCGTATAACTGCAGCTCGATACGCTTGGCTGAGCCCATGTTGCCCCATATTCGATAGTGCTCGCCGCCACGCACCGGCGAAAACGCGTAACGCTGGTCCGGGTTGTCACCGCCTTCACGCAACCAGAAATCGAGTATCCGAAAATAAGGATAGTCGGGGTTCTGCAGTACACCGTCTTCGATACCTTTCACCAATGAACGCAGCAGATGTCGATAGCCGTCCACTTGATCCAATTCCGTATCGAACGCCGGCTCGGCCTGGAGTTGTTGTTGCGCGCGAGCAATGGCTAGTTGAAGATCCATCAGCGCCGCTGCCATCGGGTCGGTGGTAGAGGAGAGCTCGTGCTCGATTTCGACGTGTAGGTCGGTGACCGGGCCGGGAAGGACCGATCCACAACAGAGCACCAGTCCCAGCAGGGCGATAACGCGATTCATCCTGGTTTCCCGTCTTTGAAAACGGGTTCCAGTGTAGCGCAGAGCGTTTACCTAGCGTCATCTAAATGAAGGTCTGTATCTCTCGATGTACTGCTGCAACATGCGCACTGTGATTCGAATCAACAGAAAGTCAGCGGTGCAGGCAAGTCAAATATAAAGGACCCCAACTAGGAGGCCCTTGGTTTATGCAGTCATCACTTCGACGGACAGATAATACCGTTCAGACCGCTATGCTGACCTCACGCTGCTCCGATCGGCGCTTAAAACTCGCCTTCCACAGTCGTTAACCCCAGCGCATCCCAATCGAGCATGCCGCCGCGGTAGTAGTAAATCTTCTCGGCGGGGAAGCCATCACGAATCATGGCTTTCATAGCAGTGGGGCTTTGAGGGCAAACTGGGCCGTTACAGAAACCGACGACTTTTTGGGCACTGCTGCAATCCCAGCCTGAATCGGATTTGCTACATCCCAACTCATCCATGCGCATGGCTACTTCGGTGTAGGGAATGTTGACCGCTCCGGGGATGGTGGCATCGAGGTACCACTCTTGGGTGCGCATATCGACGAGTGTGAATTCCGGATCGCCAATAGCGTTCAAAACTTCCATCTCGGTGACGGGCACAATACCCGGTGAAGGCACCAGCGGCTGAATCCAGCCCTTGTTCTTCGCACAGGGCGTCATCTGTCGCGTAATGGAAATCTCTTTTCCGGAAGGTAACGTCGTCACAAAGACTTTGTCTTCGCCAATAATTCGAAGGTCTTCCGCTGAGCTCAATGTAGCGGCGAACAGTGCGAGGGGAGCAATTACGAAACGCCAGTTCAATATCTTCATAGCACAACTCCATTTGTCATCGTTGTTTTAGTTTTTCGCCGGGGTTTCTCCATGCCCCAACGACCCACCTGCTAACCCTAGCGAGCCTGCAAAGCGTTGTCGAGGCCGTTTACGCGTCATGGCGCGTTGAGCCAATCATTTGGCGCGCTGTGCCAATCCCTCGGCGCAAGGCATCTCAATAATCCGTCCTCAGACGAAATAGCGAAGAAGAGTCGTTATGCGGGTAGAGACAACGATGCAACAAGCGGTGGCCTCTGCGATGTATAGGCGCGCGAGGGTAGCCGAGGAGCCGAAACGCGCGCCGGCCCAGGAGCAGCTGGAGGTGGACTTAGGCGAGTCCTTACTCACGCCAAAGACCGGGTGTACGCCAGAAGATGGCGGTCGAACCCCGATTGCTGATCAGCCAGTATTTGAGGACACCTAGCGAACTGCTATGGTGGGTAGTCCATTGTTTGAGCGGAGCTTGCTCATTGAAACCGATACTGCTTGTTTTCATGGCAGCCGTGAGCCTTTGGTGCGGTGGCTGTGCTATGCAAGAAGGTCAGGAAAGCAGCGTGCCGCGTGAGTCACAGGCCAGAGGCGGCTCGGCGTGCGAACCACAGATGAATGGTGATGGCTCGGTTTGGAAGGTCGTCTGTCGCTAGCTTGCTGAGCCGACCTTTTTTATTAGGTCACTTTGAGGATTTATTACTCGCCGCATTCGCCTCGAGCTGTACACAGGCCGCTGTCTGCCTGAGGTTCATAACCTTGTTATTAATCGGTCCGACAGGCGCAGTATTTTTATTGCGGTGGCGACTTTAGG
>CBFHQV010000118.1:0-5176 GCA_965658055.1 Luminiphilus sp.
TGAGCATTTTCAGACAGATCCATGCCGCCCAGAAGCACCGCGAGCATGCTGGCCTGATCGCAATCCATGATGAATTTTTCATACCCCATCGCAAGACCGCCTTCCAGCCAGCCAGCGGTATGCAACATGAAATTCACGCCCGCCAGCGCAGCAGTTTGGAGTGTATTAGCGGCTTCGTATGCCGCCTGCGCATCGGGCAGTTTGGAACCGCAAAGACCGCCACCGCTTCTAAAGGGAACGCCGAGTCGGCGCGCCAAGGCGCCCGCGGCATAGATCACCATGCTCGGTTCGGGGGTGCCAAAGGTGGGCGCGCCGGTTGCCATGGATACCGCCGCGGCGAAGGTACCAAAGACCACTGGGCAGCCGGGTCGAATCAATTGGGTCAGGGCGATACCGGCAAGGGCTTCCGCCAGAATTTGCGTGACGGTTCCTGCCACGGTCACGGGGGACATGGCGCCGGCGAGAATGAAGGGCGAGACCACCGTTGCTTGGTTGTTACGAGCGTAGACCTTCAGCGAGCCCAACATGGTGCCGTCATACACCATCGGCGAGTTCACATTGATCAGACTGGTCATGACGCAGTTCTGGTCCACGAAGTCATCGCCAAACACTAGTTTGGCCATGTCCACTGAGTCCTGTGCTCGACGGTAGTGGGTGACTGAGCCCATCAGCGGTTTGTCGCTGTATTTGAAATGGCTGTAGACCATGTCGTAATGCCGCTTGTTGACGGGTAGGTCGACCGGTTCACACACCGTACCGCCGGAGTGGTGTAACCCCGGTGCCATATAGGCGAGCTTGACGAAGTTGCGAAAGTCTTCGATGGTCGCGTAGCGGCGGCCCTTATCGAGATCGTGGACAAACGGCGAGCCGTAGGCGGGAACTAGCACCGTGCGATCGCCGCCTATGGTGACGTTGCGCGCGGGATTGCGCGCGTGTTGCACATACTCTTTGGGCGCTGTGGCTTGAATAATGGAGCGGCACAGGCCGGGCGCAAATCGGACTCGGGTGCCATCGACATCGGCCCCGGCATTTTTGAAAAGCTCCAGAACCTCGGGGTCATCGAGAAAGTCGATGCCTATTTCATGGAGCAAGCGATCGGCGTTGTGCTCGATAAGTTCGAGACTCTCTTCATCGAGGATGTTGACGTAGGGAATCTTGCGTTCGATAAACGGTGCGGCTGCTGCTACTGCTCCGTCCCGGGCCTCACGGCGGCCGGCTCTGCCACCGCCTTTGCGTCTCGCTGCTCGCTCACTCATGTTCAAGCTTCCCTGTGGTCCACATTACTCGGCGGCGAGGGCACCCCGCCAACCAATAATATCGCGGAGTGTAGCCGCGTTTTCGGGCGCTGGGGGGCACTTTTTGCGATAAATTTCCCGGGCTTTTTACGCCCGACTTTTACCCTTGAAAATGCGCCTGGAAACTCCCCGTTTGGCCGCCTTTTTATGGCCGACAATGTGGCCCCATTCGCCTGTCGGCACTTGATTCAAACCGACATGGCGGCAACTAAAAACGACGGTGCTCGCAGGGGGACGGTGGCCTGTAATGGGGCTGCCATTTTGGACGGGGGAGGGCCCTGACAACAGCGGCCGATCCCTATTGTCGGGGGGGCCATGTTGGCCAGCCTTCACCCCCTAGTTTGAGCCCTTCCTCGCTGGCCCAAGTCACTGCCGCCTGTTTATACTGATCCCACGTAGCCGCTTTGGGGGAACCAGCGCGTGTCAGACCACCTCGCTGAGGATTTTGCCAGTTGTTATGGCCCGTGGGCCCTGATCGCCGGGGCTTCGGAGGGTTTGGGGGCGGCCTTCGCCGAGTGCTTGGCGAAGCAGGGGATACACCTGCTTCTGGTTGCGCGTCGTCGCGAACCACTGGAGGCGCTGGCAGGTGAGCTCAGAGCGGAGTTTGGGGTTGAGATTGTCACCGCGTCATTGGACGTGGCCAACGAGACCGCGCTGACCGCTTTCATCGCCACTATCGATGTCGAGTTGGGTCTGATCATTTGCAACGCCGCCTACTCGGCAGTGGGGTCTTTTCTCGAGACTCCAACCGAGCAACTCAAACAAATTGTCGGGGTGAATGTGATTGCTCCGCTGGTCATGGTGCGCTTGCTTGCACCTAAGCTGAAGGCGCGCGGCAAGGGCGGGGTCATCCTCATGTCCTCGCTGGCGGGCAATCAAGGCAGTGCCAATATCGCCACCTATGCGGCGTCTAAATCCTTTAATACCGTACTCGCCGAGGGTCTGTGGCTAGAGCTCAAGCGCGCCGGGGTCGACGTCGTCGCCCCCTGTGCCGGCGCGATAAGAACGCCGGGGTACCAGCGGGCACAGTCAGGCCCCGAGGCGCCCGGCACCATGGACGCGACCGATGTGGCTTATGAAGCGCTTGCCGCTCTGGGGCGCGGTCCCGTTGTTGTGCCCGGTCGATTCAATCGGTTTGCGCTGTTTCTTATGCGCCGACTGCTACCGAGAAAAAAAGCGATCGAAATAATGTCATCGTCAACGAAGGGACTTACCTCATGATGTGGTTACTCGGCTTTCTAACGCCTTTTGCTGTCTATGGGTTGATTACGCTGCTCCACTATTTTATGCCCGGCCGCTGGATTGTGGGCTATGTGGATCATGCCGAGACCGGTGAAAGGCTGCGCTATCGATTAAACGGTCGGCTGGTGCTGATCGCGATGATCGGGCTTTGGGTCACCTTGGGCTACCTCGACTGGGTGCCCTACGGCTGGCTCTACGATGTGCGCTGGGCGAGTCTGGCCGGGGCGTGCACCATCGGCGTGGTGTATTCACTGTTGTCGGTATTGCCGTATCCATCCACGGGTAAATCCCTGGCGGCCGATCTCTTTTTGGGTCGACCGGAGAACCCCCAATTTCAGGGAGGACACATCGACGCGAAGATGTGGTTGTATTTGATCGGTGCTGTCATGCTCGAACTCAATGTGCTGAGTTTTGCAGCACACCACTATCAGCTGTTTGGCAGCGAGGCATCCCCCGGGGTTTTCCTCTCGGCGGCGTTACTCTCTTATTTTGTATTCGACTACCTGTCTTTCGAGTCGGTGCATCTTTACACCTATGACATTTTCGCCGAGCGCGTGGGCTTCAAGTTAGGCTGGGGCTGTTTGACCTTTTATCCCTATTTTTATGCAATCGGCTTGTGGGCGACCGTGGACATGGCGAATCCCGGTTGGAGCGCCTGGATGTATGCGGGCTGTGCCCTCATCTTTTTTTCGGGGTGGGTACTGGCGCGGGGTGCGAACATGCAGAAGTTTTACTACAAGACCCAGCCCGATAAACCCTTCCTCGGCATGACCCCCGAGGTGGTGACCGACGGTCAGCGTAGCCTGCTGGCCAATGGCTTTTGGGGTTTGAGTCGACACATTAATTACCTCGGTGAAGTTTTGATGGCCACAGGCATTGCCTTGAGCTTGGGGCATCCGGGCGAGATCTGGCCGTGGTTGTACCCGCTTTATTATGTCGCACTGTTGTTCCCCCGTGAGCGCGACGATGACAAACGCTGCGCCGAAAAATACGGGGCGCTCTGGGATCAATACACGGCGAAGGTCAAATACCGAATTATTCCCTTCATTTATTGAGGAGGGAAAGTCGGCTAACACATATGGAAGGTCAGATGGTAAGCAGGGAATGGTAGGTACAGACCTTCTAACCATGGTTGCAAGCGTGCTAAGTCGTCATTTTTCTTATCGGGAAGCGATTGCCGGTGGGGTCGCATTGCTGGCTGTTGCCTCTGTTACCGGTTGCTCGCAACCCCCGTGGCCTACCGCCCCTGATGCAGACTTCTCTGATGCGGCAATGCTGCCGGCAGGTGGTGACGCCCTTGTGGTGCATTGCGGCACGCTCATCGACGGTCTCTCTGATGAGCCCCTCTTGCGCCAGGAGGTAGTCATTGATGGGGGTCGCATCGTGGCGGTGCGTCCAATGGGCGCCGGCTCTTCGCGCCATGATCCTCCCTCGGACAACCTCGGCGTTTCGGGATCAACCAGAATCAACGACCCATGGAGCTTATTGCCTTCGGGAGCCACATTTTTGGACTTGAGCGACAAGACTTGCCTGCCCGGTTTGATCAATACCCATGTCCACTTCGATGCTAATCCTGAGGACGCGGCGGACTACAGCGTCTATGGATCCCGCACCGAGCAGGAGGTTCTGGCGCTCGCGTCGGCCAATGCAAAAACCACCTTGTTGAGTGGCTTCACCACCGTACGTCACACAGGAGCCTGGTTTCCATCGACGATTTACAAACTTAGGGAGCTGATTGAGGCCGGCGTTGCACTGGGGCCAAGAATTCAGACGGCGGGACCTTACCTCACGATCCCCGGCGGCGGGGGGGATTTGCGCTTCCCTGAAATTCCCGAAGAAAAGATTCCTTCTGATTCACAACGGGGCATAGCGACCACGCCAATCGAGTTTGCGCAGCGAGCCGAGGCGGCCATCGATGCTGGCGCTGAGTTTTTAAAAGTTATTGCCTCCGGCGCTGTATTTTCCGTGGGTACCGAGCCCGGTGCACCCGAGATGACGCGGGCGGATATCGAGGCTGTGGTGGAGGTCGCCCATCGTCGGGGCGTCAAGGTAACGGCTCATGTACACAGCGATCAATCCGGGCAGGATGCGATTCTCGCAGGTGTTGATTCCCTCGAGCATGCCTCGCTGTTGGAAGACGTCACTATTGGGTTGGCAGCTGAACGTGGTGTGGCGTTTTCGATGGACGTCTACAACGGCACCTACACCGAGTCCGCAGGGCGCGCCCAGGGGTATCCTGACGTGTTTCTGCAACGCAACGCCGATACTACCGAAGCCCAGCGGGTGGTTTTCGAAAAAGCGCTGAGGGCAGGGGTGCCACTTATATATGGCACAGATGCGGGGGTTTTGCCCCATGATATGGGTGGGTGGCAATTTAGCGTCATGGTGGCGAGAGGGATGACGCCAATGGATGCAATCAAGTCGGCCAGCTCCCATGCCGCTTTTCATATGGCAATGGATAGGGATGTAGGTGCCATAGTTCCCGGCCGTTACGGCGATATCGTGGCAGTAAAGGGCGATCCACTGGCCGATGTCGAAAGACTGAAGGCTATCACCACCGTGATAAAAGCGGGTAAGTTAGTTAAGGACTCCTGAGGGAGTAGTAAAATAGTTGCGATGTGACGCCAAGATCTTTCTGC
>CBFHQV010000119.1:0-4992 GCA_965658055.1 Luminiphilus sp.
AACGCTGCTTTCGAACTTTGTCACCAGCTTATGTGATCTGTGAGGGCTTTGAATCGGGGGGATGAGAACTGTAGGTTCGACAAACTCTGCCCTGGGCAGAGTTTGGACGCGGAGCCGACAGGCGAAGCGCCCCTTGGGGTGAGTTCGCTAAAGGCAACAGCGAACGAGTCAATCCCTCCTTCTTGTTTGGTCTTGTTATTTTGCTATTTCCTGATCCCGAAGGGTTCGCCGCATGATCTTCCCGGTGGTCGTGAGAGGAAGGGTAGTAACAAACTCTACGTGCTTGGGGACCTCATGCTTGGCTAAGTGACTTCTGACGAGCTCTTTTAGGCTCTCGGCGAGCTCCTCGCTGGGTTCAAAGCCCTCGGCGAGCACAATGAAGGCTTTGATGATTTCGGTCCGCTGTTCATCAGGAACACCGATCACCGCAGCAAGCTGTACGGCATCACTTTTTAGCAGGCAGTCTTCTATTTCGGTTGGTCCAATGCGGTAGCCGGAACTCGTGATGACATCGTCCGTCCGGCCATGAAACCAGAGATAGCCGTCCTCATCCTGCTCGCCCAGATCCCCCGTAATCATCCAGTCGCCAATGAATTTCGCAGCGGTGGCCTCCGGGTTATCAAGATATCCACTGAACATGGCTGGGTGGGGCCGCTTGATCGCGATATTACCTGTCGTACCTGTTGGGACTTCGATCCCCTCATCGTCAACAATCGCGCAGGTGGAGCCAGGCATGGCTTTGCCCAGTGAGCCATGCTTTACCGTCATAAGCCTTGGGTTGGTTCCGATCATGCCGTTACATTCCGTTTGTCCAAAGCCCTCGCTTATTGTCAGGCCAAACCGCTCATCGGCCCAGAGTGCCAACTCTTTGCCCACCGCTTCTCCGCCACTGAGCACGACTCGAAGTTGAATATCGTCCACCGCGTCGGCATCGATCTGCCGCATGAGCTTGAGCACGGTCGGAGTAAGCAAAGACACAGTCACGTTGTGCTGCCCCAGAATCCGGTAGGCTACTTTTGCATCGAAGCCCTGCATTTCGACCGAGACGACATGACACCCCGAGTACCACCCGATCAAGAGAATGTTGATGAGGCCGGCAATCCACGCCCAGTCAGCAGGGGACCACAGCACGTCATGGGGTTTGGGTCCGTAGTCGTAGTAGTACTCAAATAAGGGTTTGTTACCGAGTAGGAGCCGGTGCGGCATGAGTACGCCCTTGGGATTTCCAGTCGTGCCGGAGGTGTAGCTAATCCATGCCGTATCCTCGGCGCGGGTTTTAACATTTTGATAGTCGGTTGATTGCTGGGCGAGGGAAGACCAAAACAAACGTGCGTCGGTTATTGGGTTATCGGCTACAACAAGGACGTGCTCAAGAGCAGGGCACTGTTCTTTGACATCCAAGACCTTTTTGAGGTTGGCTGCGTCGGTTATACAGATTTTAGCGCCACTACTCTGGAGTCGATGTCTGACGCCATCCGGACCAAACAGCACGGATGCCAGACAGGAAACGACCCCCGATTTAAAGCAGCCAATATGTGATATCGCACACTCGGGTGATTGGGTCAGCATAACTAAAGCCCGGTCACCCGGGCACAAGCCCAGGTGCCCTAGCAGGTTCGCTAGCTGGTTGGCGTAACACTTAATCTCACCGAAGGTGTAGCTAGTTGTGGTTCCATCAATTGCTTCATGGGTGATTGCGATGCGGCCTTCATCGTTTGCCCATCGATCACATATAGCATCAGCAATATTGAAAAACTCGGGGATACGCCACTCGAACTTTTCGCATATTTCCTCGTAACTACTGCCTATCGGGAGGTCCATGGGCACTCCTGCGTGTTATGTCTAGTAGGTAACCGCTGTTAAGCAAATCGCCATTATGTTGTTGAAAAAGAGTCATCCGTAGATATCTCGTCGTCGTTTGAACGCTGCCTTTACCCCTTCTTTTTTCAGGGTCCGAAAGAAGTCTTTGAAACTGTCGAACTGATGGTAGATCGCATCCAGATCGGCGCCGCGTCTCACTGAGGATTCGAGACCCATGTTCTCAAACCAGGTATTGGAAACCTCTTTTAGAATCGACAGGTTTTCTGCAGGGGATCGAGCAATATGGGTGGCGACAGCTGCCACTCGGTCATCCAACGCCTCGTGGGGCACAACCTCGTTGACCAAACCAATTTTCTCAGCGTCATGAGCGCTTATGAGCTTTCCCGTATAAAGCAGTTCTTTGGTTTTGCGATAGCCTATCAGCATAGGCCAAAACATAATCGATGGCGGTATGCCGAGATCTCTGCCCGCGGGATGCCCGAAGCGTGCCCGCTCGCTAACAATTGCCAAATCGCAAACACCGAGAAGTTCGCCTGCCCCTGATAGGCAGTCCCCTTGGACCTTGGCGATTATGGGTTTTGGGTAGCGCCACATCTTCATCCAGTAATCGACGATGGCATGCACGTCGTCGCGGTCCTGCGACAGGTCTATGCGCTCGGGAAAGTTGGCGGGATACTGGCTGGTAATCCAGTGCTCTTCTCTGAGGTCATAGCCTGTGGAAAACGCCTTGCCCGCGGCTTCGATGACGATTACGCCAACCTCCGGATGGTGCCTGCAGTTTTCAAGTGCAGCGGCGAGTTCGTTGAGAACCTGCCAAGAGAGCGGGTTGAGGTCGTCGGGTCGATTGAGCGTGACGGTGCATACCCGATCCCGCACAGCAGTGAGTGTCATCGGCGAAGTTGTCATGGGATAACCACCTCGATTACGTGTGAATGACAGCGAGGCACCGCCACCACATTTGCGTTCATGTCAGCCAAGGATTAAGCGCTTGGCACCGGTTTATTGCTCTGGTGGATTGACGAAATCAATCCAGCCGGTAAAGATCATTTTTTCATGGGTCTCGGACACCACCCCATGATGCATGTGCGTCATGTCGCTTGGCCAGATAATCAATTTACCTTTCTCACAAGGCGTAATTACCTCCTGATGCGGGAAAGCAGTGCCACCCCCGGGGGTATCGGTGAGGTAGAGCATCCAAACTAGAGCGCGCTGACAGTATTCAATACGATCGCGCTCACAGTGGATAGCGGGGTAGCCGCCACCTTTGGGATACCACTGGATGTTGGCATGCTGGGAAAGCCAGAGCGCGCCCAAGCCATCAGCGCCCGTGCTGTAGTAATAAACCTGAAGATACGTTTTCACATGCTCGATCAAACGATCGAAAAATGTGTCGAACTGCCCGTACATCTTGATGGGTATGGTGATATCGAGGGAGTCCTTCATGCTCTTGTCGATTCGGGGATTTTCCCCAAGCCTACCCGGCTGTGCCTGATGCCGATGTTGCTCGAAGAAATCGACAATCCCATCACACACCGTGGAGTCGATTTCATAGGTTTCGATGAACGTGCAAACAGCCATAAAGTCGGTACCGAAAAAGCCCTTGAGTTGACATTGATTTACTCTATGCTTTTGAGAGTATACGGACAAGCAAGCGATCCATGGAGATCGTAATTAGTAGATGCGGAGGTGCGAAGCTGGATGCCCAATCAATACACCTATCTTGCGCCCCTGTTGGCACCCACAGACGCTGACCGGATGCTAGCCATTGCAGAAGGATTGCGCCGTTTTGGGACCTATGCCGATGAGGGCACCAGCGATGGCTTGGGGGAGACATTGCCGCAACGATTCGATGTGGGCTTTAACTATCTAAGTCGCGGTTTGGATGGCGAGGGCTGCAGTGACGAGGCGTCTGTCGCACTGGGGCGAACCAACTACTTCAGAGAGACCTACGTCTACGGCGATGAGCAGCAGGTTGACGGCATCGAATCTTTTGCGAATCACGCACTGATCGGCGAGTCAGCCAGAGCTCTCGCGGATGCCTCAGTACTCGTGCCCGCTATTGTCTATGCGAATATCCTCGTTCCGGGCCAGGAGCTGGCCATCCACACCGATGTGCCGGAATTTCGCGGCCTCAACAGAAAAAATGCACCCCAGTGGTTACTCGTTTGCATGCTTCACTCGAAATTATTTGAGTCTTGGCGCGTGCCTATTGTGACCTGCGTGGCCTGGTTCGGCGGTAATGCCGGAGGTGCGTTTATGTTTTACCCGGAGGGCGCGGCGGGGCGCCGGGAATCTATCGCTGCAGATCACAATACAGCCATCGTTCTCGATACCGACAGGATTTTCCATGGCGTTGAACGAGTTAAGAGCGCTTCATTGGAAGAGACGTCGACGGACAGGATTGCTGATGTGGGCAGTGGCGCTACTCTCGAGTTTGTGGGCGACGGGCGGTGGCAGATGCAAACCAGCGGAGGCGATGATTGTGTCTACCAATGGGCCGATCTTCGCTATTCAATTTCCTGGAAGGGGTACTGCTTTGAAAGCGCTATCAGCCACCAAAAATGGAAGCATGGGGAGGAATGCTTATCCATACCGCAAGTGCTAGAAATATTTGAGAAAGATCTGCGCGCGCGCGGGATCACTGACCCTGGAGCCCTCTCACCAAACGAGTATGCCCAAACGATTGTCGACACCTACATTGGGTTTCCCCGAGGAAGTCGTTATTGATAAATCGCCCCAAAGCGGGGTTATTTGTCCCGCCAGATCCCCAATCTGTCGAGCAGGGCTCATTAGAAGTGCGACAAATAATAGACAGGGGGTGTTTGTCAGCCGGTAACGCGTAACTATCAGTAGCCTTCGGGGGAAGCGAGGAGAATGGCGTGAAAGCCAATCTCGGAAAGTTGGAGCAGGGGGTGCGCCTCTGCCTGGGTGCCATTGGCGTGGTTGCCGTTTTACGATCGGATGCGTTCGGTGCGATCGAGGGTGTCGCCCTCCTGCTATCAGTGTTTTTGTTGCTCAACGGCTTAACTGCACGTTGTTACCTCTGGCAATGGTTAGGGGTTAATACCGCAGGGGCCAGCTGCGATCTAAAAACCTCCAGCAGACAAGCGCAGCAGTAATTCAAACCCGCTATTACCGATCGCCTTCTGCGATCGAGAGCTGTCCGGTCAC
>CBFHQV010000120.1:0-4811 GCA_965658055.1 Luminiphilus sp.
TCGTCATCGCGAACTTGATGTTGAAGGTGTACAGTTTCACCCCGAGTCGATACTGTCAGAGCATGGTCATGCCTTGCTTAATAACTTTCTTGGACGCGGTACGGCGTAGACTCTCGACACTTTTTTAGGTTTTAAATTTAGGTTTTCGATACGGTTATGGAAATAAAGGCAGCCCTACAGCATTTGGTGGACGGCGATTCGCTGTCCCGGGAGGCCATGCGCGATGTCATGACGGCGGTCATGTCGGGTGAGGCAACGCCGGCGCAAATTGGCGCCTTGCTCGTTGCCCTGCGGATGAAGGGCGAGACCATTGATGAGATCGCGGGTGCCGCAGAGGTAATGCGCAATCTCGCCACCCGGGTGCGAGTCAAGCAGGAGCACCTGATTGATTTGGTGGGCACCGGGGGTGACGGAGCCAATTTGTTTAATGTCTCGACAGCATCAACCTTCGTGGTGGCCGCCGCGGGAGGGCGGGTCGCAAAGCACGGCAACCGATCGGTATCGAGTTCGAGCGGGTCTTCTGATGTACTCGAAGTGCTTGGGGTGCCCCTCGATTTAACCCCCGAGCAGATAGCGCGCTGCATTGACGAGGTCGGCGTGGGTTTTATGTTTGCCCCCGCGCATCACGGCGCTATGAAGCACGCGGTTGGTCCCAGAAAAGATCTCGGCATGCGCACGCTTTTTAATATTCTGGGTCCCATGACCAATCCGGCTCATGTCGAGCGGCAGGTCATGGGCGTGTTCAGTGCAGATTTATGCCAGCCGATCGCGGAAGCGCTCAACAAATTGGGCAGCCGTCACGCCTTGGTGGTGCACAGCGACGATGGGCTCGATGAGATCTCTATTGCTGCGCCAACGGCGGTGTGGGAAATGCGCGATGGCGTGGTGGAACGTTTTCACATTGATCCCGCCGATTATGGTCACGCTCACGAGTCTCTTGAAGGCTTAACGGTTGAGACCGCCCAGCAGTCCGCCGATTTGATCAAGCAGGCCTTGGGCGCCAAGTCCAAGGAGCAAATAACTCTGGCCGATACGACTGTCGCCAAAGCCCAGTCCATCATTGCGCTTAACGCGGGTGCGGGGCTTTACGTTTCAGGCATCTCAGCCACGCTGCGCGAGGGTATCGCGTTGGCCGATGACGTGATGGCGTCTGGGCAGGCATTGGACAAGTTGGAAACTTTTGCCGCCTTTTCCTATGGCCTTAAGGCAGATCCACTATGAGTGGCAAGCTCACCACGCCAACTGTCTTGAAAAAAATTATCGATCGCAAGGTCGAGGAGGTGGCCGATCGACGCGCTGCGGCCTCTATCAGCGAGGTGATGCGTCGGGCCAAAGAAGCTGATCCGGCGCGAGGATTTGTTGACTCGCTAAAGGCAAAAGTCGCCCTGGGTGAGGCGGCGGTCATTGCCGAAGTCAAGAAGGCGAGTCCCAGTAAGGGCGTTATTCGAGAGCACTTCGTTCCGGCAGAGATTGCCAGAAGTTATCAGGCCGGGGGCGCTGCCTGCTTATCGGTGCTGACCGATGTCGACTTCTTTCAGGGGGCTGACACCTATCTGGGGCAGGCCCGTGAAGCCTGTCTTTTGCCGGTTATTCGCAAGGATTTTACGATTGATCCCTACCAGATCTGGGAGGCGAGGGCGCTCAACGCCGATGCAATCTTGTTGATTGTGGCCTGTCTTGAACTATCGCAGCTCAAGGAGCTGTCCGCCGCTGCGCGAGAAGCCGGTGTCGACGCGTTGATTGAGGTGCACGATCGGCAAGAGCTTGAGGATGCCCTGCAGCTTTCACCCTCTCTGATTGGCATCAACAACCGCGACCTGCATACCTTTGATACCGCACTCGAGACAACCCTCGATCTGCTCGAGCACATTCCAGACAACGTTCAGGTGGTGACCGAGAGCGGCATCCATGCGCCCGAGGACGTCAGGACGATGCGCGCCGCGGGGGTCCATACTTTTCTGGTGGGTGAAGCCTTTATGCGTGCCGAGGATCCGGGGGCCGAGCTACAACGTTTGTTTGCCTTTACGGGATAATGTTGCCGTCGTTGTCCAGATGGATGGCATCACTTTGATGCTTGACCACAATGGTTTTTCCCGCGACGTCAATCAAGCCATCCTCCGACAAAGCTTTGAGAACACGCCCCGCCATCTCCCGGGAACAGCCGACCATTTTGCCGAGTTCTTGCCGGGTCACCCGAATTTGCATGCCCTCGGGGTGGGTCATCGCATCGGGTTGTTTGGTCAAATCTATTAAGGCTTGAGCGATTCGGCCGGAGACGTCGACAAACGCGAGATCGGTTAATTTTCGGGTGGTGGTTCGTAGCCGTGATCCCAATTGGTGGGTCAGCGCATAGAGAATCTCGGGGAACTCATTGCGGATTTGATGAAATTCTTCGTAACTGATGCGAGCAATCTCGCAGTCTTCCCGGGCGATGACGTTGGCGGTGCGAGCGGTCTCGCCAAAGAGCCCCATTTCGCCAAAGAAGTCCCCGGGGTTTAAATAACTGACCACCATCGCCTGTTCTGGGTCATTAGCATCCTCAACGAGAACCGAGATCGACCCTTCCAAAACAAGGTAGAGAGCGTCACTTGCTTCACCCTGGCGGAAAATGGCCATCTTCGATCGGATGACTTGTCTGTCACAATGCCGCAGAAAGCGATCGGCTTCCGGAACCCGTTGATACACCTGCGGCTTCATCGGCGAAGATCCTGTCGTAAGGGAGTGGAAAGGATAGCCCAATCCGATTGGGCATGCAGTAGATATGCTACTCTCTGGCGCCTCTCTCGGGAGGAGAGGTTGTGATGACAGATTGCGACTGCAGCGCGTGACAGATTGCGACTGCAGCGCGTGACAGAAAGTCGCGTTGAAAAATCGTGTTTACTTGTTGTAGTGAAAGGGCGTATTGCCCGGTCGTACTGACTTATTGTAGTGAAAGGCCGTGCTGACTTGTTGTCTTGAAAGGTCGTATTGCTCGGTCGTACTGACTTATCGTAGTAACAGGTCGTAGTAAAAAGTCGTGTTGAAAGGTCGTACCGTCAGTTCATTTTAAAAAGTTACTTGGAAAACAGATAACCCACGAGATAGCAGGCGATATCGGTGGCGAGGTTGTGACCCCGCCTGTGATCCATTGGAGATAGGCATATGCAGGGAACAGTGAAGTGGCTCGATGGCGCCATGTTTGTCGGTGAGTCAGGCAGCGGCCACAGCGTCGTCATGGATGGCCCCGAGGATTTGGGAGGCCGCAATCAGTCACTGCGGCCGATGGAAATGCTGTTATTGGGAACGGGCGGTTGTGCGATTTACGACGTTATCTCCATGCTCAAAAAATCCCGGCAGCAGGTCACCGATTGTCGTGTTGAACTGCAGGCAGAGCGCGCGGATGCCGTGCCGGCGGTCTTTGAAACCATGAATCTTCACTTTGTGGTGTCCGGTGTAGGCATCAAAGAATCCCAGGTGAAACGCGCCGTGGAGTTGTCCGCAGAGAAATATTGCTCCGCATCCATCATGTTCGCGGCGGCGGGAGTCAAGGTTACCCACAGCTTTGCGATTGAGGAACCGACGTCACAAAGTTGAGTGGCGTCGCAAAGCTTTACGCGTGGTTCTGCCGAAATGGCAGCAGCGCGGTTTAATAGCGCATTGGTTCGACTGCCTTAGCCGCACTGGCGGATGGCTCATCAAAACCAGTAGCTGGTTTGCGTCATCACCTTGGACAGGGTAGTCATCGCTTCTTTAACCGGGGCAGGAAAGGGGGCTCCACCCGCCTTCAGCGCATTCTCGCCGTGGCGCTCTTCGTCACTCAACATCTGCTGCAGGATCAGCTGGGATTTACGATCCTGCGCGGGTAGCGCTTTGAGGTGACTGCGCAAATGGCTCGCGACCCGCTCTTCAGTCGCGTGGACAAAGCCAAGGCTCACCTTGTCGCTGATTGCCCCGGCGGCAGCGCCCATGGCCAAGGATAATCCATACCATAGCGGGTTCAGGGCACTGGGTGCAGCGCCGAGTTCTTCCAGTCGTTCTTCGCACCACACCAGATGGTCTATTTCCTCTTGAGCGGCCTCTTCCATCTCCACCCGGGTTCCCGCGGTTTTGGCGGTCAACGCCTGACCTTGATAAAGCGCCTGCGCGCAAACTTCTCCCGTGTGATTGACCCGCATGAGGCCCGCTACATGTTTGCGCTCGGTCTCGGTAAGAGTCGCTTCTTGATGATGCTTGGCGGGAGATTCACGGGTGGCGCTGGCACCCTTGGTGACCAGGGTTCGGACAATATTGTCAGCCTCGACAATGAGACGATCGAGCACAGAGAGCTGTCGGCCAGCAGGTCCCACGCCCCCGCTGGGGTCGGTCTCCGAGTGAACGATGTCATGATGATTGTCGGTCATACGCAGTCGCAGGCTCAGCCTATGGGTTAGCGATTGTCGCTGCTACTGTAGCGGGCTATTGCGCGCCAGCCAATATCCCGGCGCAGCGTTTTGCCCGGCCAGTCGATACCGTCGGCCACCAGATAGGCGTTTGCCTGCGCCGACTTGATATCGTCTCCTAGCGCGGTGACGCAGAGTACCCGCCCGCCGCTCGTAACGACTTGATCATCCACAAGCGCCGTGCCGGCGTGGAAGACCTTGGTGTCGCCATCAGCACTGGGTCCCAACCCCGAAATCACATCACCTTTGCGATAACTTCCCGGGTAGCCCTCGGAGGCCAGTACAACCCCAAGGGCCGGTCGTGGATCCCAACGAGCGTCGGTGTTGTGCAAATCCTGCGCGATGGCGCTCAGGCACAGGGCGTCGAGGTCGCTTTGCAGGCGCATCATGATG
>CBFHQV010000121.1:0-4699 GCA_965658055.1 Luminiphilus sp.
CAAATCCAGCCGGCCAGCCCGATATGATCTGGATGCATGTGGGTACAAATGACCCGCACAATCGGCAGGCCCTTCAAAAAGTCTTTGAAAATTTGATTCCAAATATCTCTCGATGCCGTAGACGCGAGTCCGGTATCAACCACCGTCCAGCCCGTCTCATCTTCAAGCAGCCAAACATTGATATGATCGAGAGACATTGGCAAAGGGAGACGAACCCACCATACGCCCTCAGCGACTTCAACCGGCTGAGTGGGTTCCGGTGATTGTTTGCGACCCCACGGATAGTGGAGACCGCGATAGTGTTCGTCTTGGACCTTGAGCATAAACCTACTTACCAAATGGTAATCGAGGGTGTAGTGTGCGGGTTTGACCTTTGTCTTGTCTATGTGTGTGCCTGATTCATTAGCCCCGGTGTCGGCGTAATACCGCGTCTGTCCAGGGCGAAGTGAATCGACAGCCGAACAGTGTGAACATGACCGCTACCGAAATGGCAACAATCCGATTCTCGCCCCCCGAAAGGGAGGACGCGCTTACGCGACTTCAAGAGGCGGGAGTTGATGTGCTTATTGTCGGTGCCGGTATAAACGGCGCTGTCGCCGCTGCTGCCCTGGCTGGCGCCGGTGCCTCCGTCGCCGTGCTTGATCGTGGGGACATTGCCGGTGGGGTGAGCTCTCACTCCAGCAATCTCGCGTGGGGTGGTATCAAGTATCTCGAGAGCGGTGAGCTTCGCTTGGTGAGAAAGCTATGCCTTTCCCGCAATCGGCTTATGGACGCGTATCCCTCAACGGTTCGTGAAATTCGCTTTTTTACCAGCATTAGGCGGGGCTTTCGACTTTGGGCCATCTTTGTCTGGTTTGGCGCCCTGCTCTACTGGCTCATGGGAAATTGTCGTATGCAGGTGCCCCGCTACCTGAGGCGATCACAGATTCAGCGAGAGGCACCCGAAATTGCTGTTGACGAAGTTGTTGGCGGCCTGGAGTACTCGGACTGTTACCTCTATGACAATGACTCGCGCTTTGTTTTTAACTTTATCCGGCAAGCGATGGACGCCGGAGCATTCGTCGCCAACTACGTCGCGGTAGAGAGTCTGGTTTGGGATGAGCGGACTGGCCTTTGGCAGGCCCACTGTCGGGATCGAGTATCCGGTAACGCGTTCTCCCTTCGTGTGAAGGCGCTGGTGAACTGTGCCGGACCCGACGCCGATCTACTCAATGAGTCGAGCGGCATCACAACGGATCATCATCACGTGCTTTCAAAAGGCATCCATTTAATTGTCGATCGGGTTACCGACCTGCAAAAAGTGCTGACTTTTTTTGCCAGCGACGGGCGATTGTTTTTTGTGATTCCTATGGGACCCAAGACCTGTATCGGCACGACCGACACGCCGGTAAAAAATGCTGGCGTAAAAGTCACTGACGAAGATCGACGGTTTGTGCTCGACAACGTTAACGCGATGCTTGATCTTGAGGAACCTTTAACCATCGAAGACATCATCGCAGAGCGAGTGGGTGTTCGCCCGCTCGCCATTGCGGGCTCCCAACAAAGCGACGACTGGCTTCAGCTCTCTCGTAAGCACGAGATCGAGGTCGATGAAACGCGTCGCTATATCAGCGTCTTTGGGGGCAAGCTAACGGATTGCCTGAATGTGGGTGACGAGCTGGTGGCCCAATTAGAGGCGCTTGGTATCCCCATAAGTGACTCGAAAGCACTCTGGTTTGGTGAACCCGGCGAGGTCGATCGCCAACGTTTCATGCTGTATGCAGCGGCGTCGGAGCTCGACCGGTTGACAGCGCCCCATGTCCCCGAACCGCTGTCTCGCCGATTTTGGCGGCGCTATGGTATGGCGGCTTTTGCGCTTGTGGATGCAATCAAAGCCGATCCCCGCGAGGCTGGGCTGGTGTTAAATGAAGCCGAGTACACCCGGGCTGAACTCAGACTCGTCGCTCAGCGAGAAATGATCGTCGAGCTGGGAGACTTTATGCGCCGGCGATCAAAAATCGAGCAGGTAGTTAGGCGCAAGAAGTTGACTGCTGACCCTGGTTTACGGGAAGTCGCCGAGATATTGTTTGGAGCCCATGGCGAAGCGCTTCTCGAAGCCTATCTTCGCGAAAACGCGTAGAAAGACTTTTGAATTTTCGGCGGGGGTGGGTCCCGGTGCTACGTCGTCAGCGGCGGCGAGGGTGAGCTTCTAGTTTTCCAGGCCGATTAATGCTGCACGCAGCTTGGGTCGCGACGTTGATGGTGATAGCCAGATACCGGCGAAATCTGCTCCAAAACCTGCCGCTTCAATGGTGCCGACCCGGTTGCCGTTAAATGAAAAAGTTGATCGACCCTCGAGATCGATCGAGAGCGAAATAACATCTCCCGGAGTCACGTCGGGCCACATGGTCTCAAGTACCGCGAGCCAGCTGTCGTGTTGCTCAGAGGTAATGCCCTGACTCTGCCACTCCTTCCGTGTTTGCTCGACCAGATTTGCCGATTCGATGTTGCGTAGATAGCGGATATCGAGGCGAAGCGGGCGGATATCGGGAGACCAGCCACCGTCAGGAGTAAAAAGGGTTGATTCGTAGATATCCCAAAAAAGGACACGAAGGGTTGCACTGCCACGTGGTTTGAGCGTCGTCTCCAAGGCCGCCTGGGGCGCCTCATAGATCGGCCTATCGATGGGCGTGTCTGCCGTTATGCCAGTTAGCGGGCCGCCAAAAAGCAGGATGGCGGTAATGATCGGTAGGCGCGTCACGTGGCTATTTTGTCCCGAGATATTTTGCGAGGCGATAGAGAGAAGGCAAAAGAAAAAACCAAACGACTATGAGGGTGGTTGCTGTCGTTGCAGTTCCAAGGGGCAGATCGACCGCTCCCATCTTGGCCCCTGCTCCATAGTTTAGCGGTACCGCAACGGCGCCGATGAGTGCGGCGACCCATAGTTTGCGGCCAAACACAGCCAGCGCACGCTGCAGCGTGGTAGCGAAGGCAAACCAGAGCGCAATCAGCCAGACCGGAATAAAGACATTGCCGAAGTTAAATACACCCAGAGCAGTTAAGATCGCGTCGGTTACGATGCCGACGCCGGCAACCGGTGCAATGCGCTTCAACTCCTGAAAACCAGAGGGAACTAGCAGGAAATGGAGAGCAAACATGATCGCAATCGCGGGTAGCCAAGGGTCGCGACCCAACACGCAGGCGAACCAGGTTACTTGAAACCACAAGCCATTGAACCAAGGCTTATCGACAAGGCCTTGGTTTCGCCAGTGGGCAAAGGTTTGCTGAAGCATCATCACGGCATTAGTACGCCGTGAGCGATCTCTCAGATTAGCTGACGCCGTAGTGAGCCGCGGTTTTATCCAGTGCTG
Source organism: Luminiphilus sp. (assembly GCA_965658055.1). GTDB lineage: Bacteria > Pseudomonadota > Gammaproteobacteria > Pseudomonadales > Halieaceae > Luminiphilus. The sequence continues at coordinate 3,351 of CBFHQV010000121.1, forward strand.
CCGTTAGTTTCGCTACCAGCGTGTCGATTTCATCGGGCTCGGTGACGAAGGGTGGTGCCATAATCATTGCGTCCCCGGTTTGTCGGACCATCAAGCCGTCACCAATCGCCTGATCACGACAATACACTGCGCCGGCGGATTGGGGTGCGAGGCGCTCGCGGCTAGCCTTGTCCTTAACCAGCTCCACCGCTGCTACCAGCCCTTTGCAGCGTACTTGCCCGACAATAGGGTGATCGATGAGCTGTTCGAGGGAGGTACGAAAATGCGGTGCGAGCTGCTCTCTGGTTACGGTGAGGATGTCGGTGTGTTCGTAAATGGCCAATGTCGCGAGTCCAGCGGCGCAGGAGGCCGGGTGCCCCGAATAGGTCAGCCCATGAGCAAACTCTCCTCCGCCCGATAACAGGACATCGGCGACCTTATCTCCCACGAGAGAACCGCCAAGAGGCATATAGCCGTTGGTGACGGCTTTCGCGAAGGTGATCAGATCGGGCTTCGTGCCATAGGTTTCACAACCAAACCATTCACCTGTTCGACCGAAGCCGCAGATGACCTCGTCCGAGATAAACAGAATATCCCGCTCCTCAAGGATGCGCTTGACTTCGGGCCAGTAGCTTTCGGGCGGAACAATGACGCCTCCAGCGCCCTGAATAGGTTCGGCGATAAAAGCGGCAACCTTGTCCTCGCCGAGTTCATCAATTTTGGCGGCCAGTTCCTGTGCGGCTTTGATGCCAAAGGCGTGTTCATCCAAATCCCCGCCGAGTTCAAACCAGTGGGGCTGGTTGATGTGGTGAATATAATTGAGTCCCATGGTCTGCTCGTGCATCGCTGACATGCCACCCAGTGAGCCGGCGGCAATCGTAGAGCCGTGGTAGGCGTTTTTTCGACTGATGATGAGTTTCTTGTTGGGTTTGTCCAGCAGGTCGAAGTAGCGATGGACAAGTTTGATTTGGGTGTCGTTCGCCTCGGATCCCGAGTTGGTAAAAAAGACGTGGTTGAATCCTGCCGGGCTGACCTTACACAGGGCGCTGGCCAGTTCGACCGCGGGCTGGTTGGAGCACTTAAAAAAATTGTTGTAGAACGGCAGCTCGTTAAGCTGCGCCGCGACCGCTTCCTTGATGCTATTTTGGCTGTAACCCAAATTGCAGCACCACAGGCCAGACATGCCATCCTGAATCTTGTTACCGTCTGAGTCGTAGATGTACACGTGCTCGGCGCGACTGATAATCCGGCCGCCCTGATGGGCATAATCCTGGAAGTCGGTAAACGGATGCAGGTGGTGTGCCCTATCCAGATTTTTAAGGGTCGCTGTGTCGAGATGAGAAGTCACGTCGTTATCTCCAAAAAATAGG
>CBFHQV010000122.1:0-4663 GCA_965658055.1 Luminiphilus sp.
CACCGTTCAGCTAGCGACGCCCCACCGGGATATGTGTTACCAGGCATTTTTATCAACCGGACCGCTGGCGCTCTTGCCCTTGGCTGACAAACATCTTTGCTCCATTGTTTGGTCCTTGGATGACGCGGTCTGGGAATCCTATATGAGTGCGCCCGACCGGGAGTTTGCAGCTCAAATGAACCGCGCCCTGGGGCCACATGCGCCCGAGGTTATTGCGGTGGGACCACGAGCGGCATTTCCGCTGCACCAGTGTCACGCTATTGATTATGTCGCCGACAGAGTCGCTCTTGTGGGTGACGCTGCGCATGCTATTCATCCTCTTGCCGGACAGGGTATTAATCTCGGACTGAAAGATGTGGCGGTCCTCGCCAAAGAGCTCGAGGGAGCCTGGTGCGGTGGGCTGGATGTGGGTAATGCCGCGCCATTGAAACGTTATCAGCGAGGTCGTAAAACGGAAAATCTAGTGATGATGGCTGCGATGGAGGGGTTTAAGCGAGGCTTTGGATCTAGTCATCCTGCGTTGCGCGTACTTCGAAACCTCGGGCTAAATTGGGTTAACGACGTCGGCTGGTTGAGGGACTGGTTTGCCCGTCAGGCAGTTAGCTGAAAATCGCATCAAGGATGGCTTGCGGACAGGCAACCCGCGCTATAGTTTATGCAACCGGCTAGGAGCGCGTGTGCTGTGACCCGCGTGGCCACTTTTTGACTTGCCTGTGTTGAATTGACAGAAGGACAGATATTCGCCATGAGTAACACCCCAAGTGAACTAAAGTATGCGCGCAGTCATGAGTGGGCGCGCCTCGAAGAGGATGGAACGATCACGGTCGGCATTACCGAGCATGCTCAGGACGCGCTCGGCGATGTTGTTTACATCGAGGTGCCAACGGTGGGCGACAACATCGCTGGCGGCGATCAGGCGGGTGTCGTGGAGTCGGTGAAGGCGGCCTCAGATATTTATTCACCTTTGTCCGGCGAGGTGCTCGCGGTCAATGAAAGTCTTGAAGATGAGCCCGAGCTGGTAAATTCCGACCCTTACAATGACGGCTGGTTTTTTCGGTTACAGCCGGAGGATTTGTCAGAGCTGGAAGGGCTGATGTCCGCGGATGAATATCAGTCCATGTGCGATGAGGACGACGCCTGAGCCCCAGCCCAGCGAATTAAGACTTAGCGCAGCGAAATAAGACTTAGCGCAGCGAAATAATGGGCCAGCCCCGGTCATTGGCTATTGTGGCCAGCTGTGGGTCAGGGTCCGTGGCAACCGGATTGTCCACGCGTTCTAGTAGAGGCAGATCATTGTGGCTGTCGCTGTAAAACCACGCCCCTGTCAGCGAGTGCCCCGTCTCTGACAGCCAGTCGTGTAGTCGAGTGACCTTTCCCTCCTGAAAGGAGGGCACGCCAATGGGCTGACCCGTGTACTTGCCGCCGACGATCTCGGTGTCACAGCCCATGAGTGTCGCGACACCTAGCCGCTCCGCGATGGGGCCTGTTACGACGGTACTGCTGGCCGTGATGATAACCAGCTCGTCGCCGCGATTTCGGTGCTTGTCGAGGAGCTCAAAGGCGGCCGGCAGTAGCATCGGTTCAACCCAATCGCACATAAACTGCCGCTGGAGCTTGGCGACCTCTTCGACGGACCGCCCAGCCAAAGGCGCGAGCGCAAAGCGCAGATAAGCATATATATCGAGGCGTCCCTCCTGATAGTCTTGGTAAAACCGGTCGTTGTCGTGACTGAAGCGCTGTGCGTCGACAAGGCCTTCCGCGCACAGGAACTCGCCCCAGCTGTGATCGGAATCTCCGGCGATGAGAGTGTTATCGAGGTCAAAAATGGCGAGAGCCATGGCTGTTTCCAGTTGGGTGCTGCAGTCTCGGTGCTAACACTGGTGGCAGGGATGTGGAAGAATATCGGGCGAGCGGTGCTGGTACAAACCGAAAAAGGACACCTTTTTGGGCACAAGGGATAAAGATCGCGTGATTGATGCACAGGGCTTCAGGCCCAATGTCGGCATCATCATAGCTTCAGCAGACCACCGGTTGTTGTGGGGGCGGCGCGTGGGTGGGCGTGACTCGTGGCAATTTCCCCAAGGCGGTATGCATGCGGGTGAGTCGGCTGAGCAAGCCATGTACCGTGAGCTCGATGAAGAGGTGGGCCTGTCGCCAGACCACGTCAAGATCCTGGGTAAAACCCGAAAGTGGCTTCGGTATCGGTTGCCAGCCCGGTACATTCGGCGACGGGAAAACCCTGTTTGCATTGGTCAAAAACAGCGCTGGTTTCTCTTGCGTCTTACCGCGGATGAATCGGCCATTCGGCTTGACGCGCACAAGGATCCTGAATTTGATCACTGGCAGTGGGTTAATTTTTGGTACCCGCTGACCTCAGTGGTGGATTTCAAGCGTGAGGTTTACCGACAGGCCTTGGCCGAGCTGTTGCCTGCCCTTACCGGTGGCGGGCAACGAAAACCCGGTAAGCGATCATGATCGAGGTGCTGCGCAAAATAGTGCAGGCGGTCAACGACGCCGATGATTTGGCGCAGGCCCTCGAACTTATTGTCCATGAGGTCAGAGCGGCGATGCAGACCGAGGTCTGCACGGTTTATCTGCGAGACAGAGGCAGTCAGCGTCTGGTGTTCCGGGCCACTGAGGGCTTGAATAAGGACAAAGTGGGCGCATTTTCCTTGGGCATTGACGAGGGATTGGTCGGCTGGGTGGCAAGCCGGGGTGAAATGCTCAACCTCGACGACGCCATGGCCCACCCAAGCTTTCAGCTGGTGCCAGGGCTTGGTGAGGAAAGCTTCAATACCTTTATGGGCGCGCCCATTATTCACCAGCGCGACTTGCTGGGTGTGTTGGTGGTTCAGCAGTCCGATACTCGCCGTTTTAGCGACGCTGAGGAGGCGTTCCTCATTACGATATCGGCGCAGCTTGCTGCCATCATCGCCCATGCCGAGGTCACGGGTGCTGCACTAGCGATGGACGCGCCCAGCCAAGACGTCTCGCGAATTCAGGGAGTAGCGGGTTCCCCGGGGGTTGGTATTGGTCAGGCCGTCTTTGTTTCGCCGACCGCCGACCTTGCCGCGGTGCCCTCGCGACAGGCGGTAGATCGACGACAGGAGATGCGGGCGTTTCGTTCCGCCCTTGCACGCGTGCGCGACGACATTGAGGTGGTCGCCGAAAATCTGCGTGAGGAGCTATCCGCCGAAGATCACGCTTTGTTCGGGGTGTATTTGAGCATTCTCGATGATTCCGCGCTCGGTGGCGAGGTAGCCGAGCTGATCAAGTCAGGAGAGTGGGCTCAGGGCGCCCTGAGCCCGGTGATGATCAAGCATATTCGCCATTTCGAACGAATGGAGCACAGCTACCTCAGAGAGCGAGCCGTCGATGTGAGGGATCTGGGGACCCGAGTCTTGACCTATCTTCAGGACGACGCTGAAACCCGCAGCGACTGGCCAGAGCACACGATTCTTGTCGCCGAGGAGATCACAGCATCCGCTCTTGGGGAGATACCCCGGGAACGGCTCGTGGGAGTGGTCTCTCTGCGCGGATCGGCGAACAGCCATGCGGCGATTGTCGCGAGGGGGATGGGCGTGCCCGCCGTCATGGGTGCGGCAGATCTCCCGTATAACCGACTGGGGGATCGCACGCTCGTCGTCGACGGCTACAGCGGGCGTATTTACGTCAACCCCTCCCAGCAGGTGGTAGAGCGCTTTCAGGCGTTGATGGATCAGGATCTGGCGCTTACAGAAGAGTTGGCCGGGCTGCGGGGTGAGCTCTGTCAAACGCTTGATGGTAAGCGCATCCCCCTGTGGGTTAACACAGGCATCATTGAGGATCTCGCGGGGGCGATTGAGCAGGGCGCCGAGGGGGTCGGGCTTTATCGAACGGAGGTCGGTTTTTTATTGCGCGACCGCTTTCCGAGTGAAGAGGAGCAGCGACAGCTGTACAGAGAGCAGCTCGAGACTTTTGCTCCGGCACCGGTCACCATGCGAACGCTGGATATCGGCGGTGACAAATCGCTGCCCTACTTTCCCATTCAGGAGGACAACCCGTTTTTGGGGTGGCGGGGGATACGAGTCACCCTGGATCATCCCGAGATTTTCCTCGCGCAAGTAAGGGCTATGCTGAAGGCTAATGAAGGCTTGGGTAATCTCCGTATTTTGCTGCCAATGATCTCAGCGGTAGAGGAAGTGGATGAGTCGTTCGCCCTTATCCGTCGCTGCCATGAGGAGGTGCTCGCCGAGGGCTATCAGCAGCCGTTGCCGCCAGTGGGTGTCATGATTGAAGTGCCCTCGGCCGTTTGGCTCACGGGAGCCCTCGCCAATCGTGTCGATTTTCTTTCGGTCGGGTCAAACGATCTCACCCAGTACCTGCTGGCAGTGGATAGAAACAATGCGCGGGTAGCGGAGCTTTATCACGGACTCCATCCGGCCGTGCTGGGAGCCCTGCAGCAGATTGTCGATGCGGCCCATCTAGAAGGGTGTTCCGTCAGTATCTGCGGCGAGATGGCGGGAGACCCCCGCGCCGTGCCGTTGCTGCTTGCTATGGGCTTCGATCAGTTGTCTATGTCGGCAATCAACCTGTCGCGGGTGAAAAAGGTGATCAACTCCCTGACCATGGCTGATGCAAACGAGCTGCTAGCCGAGCTTGTCGGTGTGCATTCTTCTCACGC
>CBFHQV010000123.1:0-4621 GCA_965658055.1 Luminiphilus sp.
CAACCTTTGCTCCCAGACGTGCGATATTCACCGCGACATTACCCGCTCCCCCTGCGCGGCACTCATTGTGCGTCACCGCGACAACCGGCACGGGCGCTTCTGGGCTCACCCGGGCTGTCGATCCCGACCAAAAGCGATCGAGCATGACATCTCCGACGACCAGCACGGACACGTTTTTGAAGTTGGGACAGTGCGACATAGGATATTAACGCCATTGCTTTTGGGTCATTGTAAGGGATCAATCCCCAGGACGTACCGGGAAAATATGGCCAGCGGGCGCGTAAAAATGCCCAGTCTATGCCAGCAACCGGGGCCTACGTCAGCCCCGTAAACAGTCCACCACCTCTAAAAGGGATGCTACCGCTATCACGTCAGCATCAACCGACCCCTGAGTCACCTGAAATCGCTTGCCGACGCCAGCTCGCTGCGCGGCCTCCATATCTGAAGGCTTGTCTCCCACCATGATGGACCCATCGAGGTCGATATTGAGCTCCCTTGACGCTGTGAGGAGCATCCCGGGGGCCGGTTTACGGCACTCGCAAAGTTGTAAATAGTCGCCTTTAGCCTCTGAGGGGTGGTGAGGGCAATAGTAGATTCCTGCGATCTCAACCCCCATAGCGGCACAGTGGGCGATCAGTTTCTGATGCAGCTTGTCGACATCGGTCTCAGTGTAATACCCCCGTCCTATACCTGATTGATTGGTGACAATGACAAGGCAAAACCCCAATGACTGGAGTCCCCGCATGGCGTCCTCGGCACCCGGCAAAAACTCGAAGTCTTTCCAGTTGGCCACGTAGCCGTGATCTGCATTGATAACGCCGTCTCGGTCAAGGAAAACCGCTGGCATCGCATGGGAATCTGGCATCGGAAAAGCGCCTACGCCAGCCCGAGACCGCGCTCAACACCCTCGCACAGCAAGTGCCCGATGAGAATATGGCACTCCTGTATTCGAGCTGTTACATCTGAAGGGACAACGACGCTGACATCGACCACGTCATGCAAGGCACCACCCCCCTTTCCGCTCAGCCCAATGACACGACACCCTGCATTCTGCGCCGCAGCGCACGCTGCCAGGATATTCGCCGAATTACCCGAGGTGGAAATGGCGATCAGAACATCGCCTGCCGCTGCTAATCCCTCGACCTGCCGCGAAAAAATATCATCAAAACCATAGTCATTACCGATGGCCGTTAAAGCCGAGCTGTCGGTGGTCAGTGCAATAGCAGGCAAGGCCTTGCGGTCGTGCACAAAGCGGCCGACCAACTCTGCCGCGATGTGCTGGGCGTCAGCTGCCGACCCGCCGTTACCACAAAGCAAAATTTTGTGGCCGGCCTTCAGTGCTTTTACACACAGCAAAATCGCCGCATCAACGGTGGCTAGCTCTGCCTCCAGAGCATCGATCACCAGACGATGGGCTTTAAGCTGCTCGTTAAGAAAGCTGTCCACCACATAACTCCTCATTACACGGCGCGCCCAATCGGGAGATGCGCCCAAAAACGAATTATGTCATCTTACACCTCGCCAAGGTAGAAGAGCAGAGACATCGATATGTGTGATGAGTCCAACTATGTAGATCCTGATCCTCAGCAATTCGCTATCTTTAAGGACCTGGATCGCGATCAGCCCATCCACATGCTCAACATGCTGCGCTTCAAGGAACAAGCCACCTATCCCAAGGATCATCCACGGGCGATGGAAGCGCTTAGTGGCGCTCAAGCCTACGCGTTTTATGGCGTAGATAGCGGTCCCATCTTTAAACGGGTCGGTGGCAGTATCGTGTGGCGCGGTGAATTCCAGGCTACGGTCATTGGTCCAAGTGATGAGTGCTGGGACAGCATTTTCATCGCCCGCTATCCGACCGCCCATGCTTTTTTGGAAATGGTTACCGATCCCGACTATCGCATCGCAGTGGTAAATCGCCAAGCAGCTGTCTTAACCTCACGCCTAATACGCCTCTCATCATCAGACATCGGCGATATATTCTAGCCATGCAACCTGCACGCTCAAGGCAACGAAAAAAATGAACACTATGCGTTTTTTGCTTTTATGGGTCTTTGGGTTTTTCGCCCTGCTTTCTTTTGACCTATTTGTTGAAGCATTTGTGTTCGAGTGGCTGGAGTGGAACGGCACCAACAAAAACGACTGGTTTTTCCCGCTATGGTGGGGGCTGGTCGCCACGTGGTTTTTATATGGAGTGAGTCGTATCTGGCAGACACTTCGATAAAAATGGAGGCTCGGGTCGGAATCGAACCGGCGTAGACGGATTTGCAATCCCAAACAAACTAAAACAGCCAACATTCCACAATCATCAGCGATTGAAAAATCAATGACTTATAGCTTTCCTTTGCGATTGTCTATTGCTTAATATTGGCTCTTACTGCACAGCACTGTCCCACCAGTGTCCCAAAATCTGCTGTCGGCTTGGCCGATCAACCTTAGGCTAAGGTTTTACAACCCCTTCTAGTTCATGGGCTGAGTGTTCGCGGACTCCGCAGCCTCTCTGAGCGACCACTCATCAGCGCAGATTAACGTGCTGCATTCCGAGCCCCCAATGATATAGCTTTGCGGGGTGCCTCAGGCGGCGCAATTGCGCAAATATGTCAGCCTGTAGATGGGTGGGGGATAAGATGCTATCTGCGCTCAAGCAACCTATTTGGCCGCCTTTTAGGGCCATTAAGGGTCCTTCCTGAGCCATTCCAGCGCGGATGCTGCGAGCCACCGACATCAGCTAGCGACAGAATTTCGCTTAGTTGCGATGGATTACTTTTAAACGATATTCTTGGAGAATGTCGACGGTATCAAGCATCTTAAAGCATGCCCCAAGTGCCAAAGAAATTTGTGCGGCGCGCCATTTTGCTCTTTTTTTGCTCGTCTTCTGCCTGAGCGCATCGTCAAGCTTTTCAGCCGCCACGGTCTCGGACAACTTGCCTATTCGATGGCTATCTCGCGCCCGTAGGGGTTGTTTGGGGTGGCTAACAGCTGTCCCCTGTTATTTCAGCTATTTCAGGCTTATTAAAGTCTTATTGCTTTGTTCGGCAGCCTGTGCTCCGGCTGCTCTTTCGCTCACCTTAGACGGGCAGGTTTATGGGGATGGCGTTGTGCTTGATCAGGCGACCATAGAACTCCGCTCTTCCGATAACACCTCGCTTGATACTGACATCACGGATGTGACCGGAGCCTACTCGTTCACTGTCGAGGCAAATACGACTTATAAAATTGATATCACTCCACCACTAGGTTCGCCGTTTAGTGCTGCCACCGGTAATACCGTAGCTATTAGCAGCGCAAATCTGACAAAAGATTTCTTTTTATTCAGCGGCCAGGTCTCTCTGTTATCCGGCGCGATTCGGCTTTCTACTGGAGAAGCGTTAACCAACGGTGCTGAGTTCAGCATTCAATCCCAGTCCGGCGGCAGTTCCTACTACGTGAACAGCGTTGGGTCATACTCAGTGAGTGTCGCTAATGACAGCTATAAGCTGACCAACCTATATGTTGCCTACCCATTTTATATCAACGGGATTCAGTACTCCCGAATTAGCAATATGGGCGACACCCCTTCTAGCTGGGATGTTGGGCCTTTCACAGTTTCGGGAGATACGACCCAGGACTACGTAATGCCGGAATATGTGGAGGTTGCTGGCAATGTTGTGGATAGCAATGGCGTCGGGATAGCCAACATTAGAGTCTCTGGCAGCAGTCAATACGGCAGTGTCGATCCGGTAACGACAGCGAGTGATGGTGCCTTTAGATTTTTCGTCGTCGCCGGGTCGAGCGGACGTCTCAATGTAGATGCGCCTCTCAATAGTGGGATATTAGATCAGAACGTTTCCGGGCTTAATTTCCAGGAAAACTACACAGCTAGCCTTGTCATGCCGATTACGGACGCCACGCCTCCAAAGTTTTTGAGTTCGCCAGGCCAAAGGTCTGTGAGTCAGAATGCCGTCACTTTGGCGTGGCAAAGCGATGAGCCTACTGCCAGCGTGGTGTCTGGTACTGGCTTTTCGAGTGTGTCTAATAGCGATTACCGCGTGAACCATGAGGTCACGTTGACAGGGCTTTCTCCCTCAACGTCGTATACAGCGACGGTTGCTATCACTGACCGCTCAGGTAACGGCCCCGTTGAAGCGACGGTATCGTTCACCACACCCGCTGCGCCAGATGTGACGCCACCGGTGATTATCTCAGGGCCTATTATTGCCAGCACCACCGATCGTTCTATGGTTGTGCAGTGGAGTACTAATGAGCCCGCGTTGACGGTGTTGAAATGGGGTGCGGGTGGTGTTGGCAATACCGCACAGCCCGACTCGGTGTATCGAACCGATCATGAGGTAACCCTCACAGGGCTTTCTGAGCTTACCGATTATCAGGTGCAGGCATCCGCCACCGATATCGAAGGTAATGGGCCCACCCTATCGTCTATCGTGACCGTCAAAACACTGGCCTCACCGGATACCACGGCCCCCGAGATTATCTCTGGGCCCTTTATCTCCAATATCTCCAATACCGAAGCCACGGTCAGTTGGGTGACCAATGAGCCTGCTGTGAGTGGTGTGTCACTGAATGACGGCACGGCGTATCTGGTGTATCGCGATGAGAACCTTGTGACGGAGCACGAAGTGCG
>CBFHQV010000124.1:0-4595 GCA_965658055.1 Luminiphilus sp.
CAGCAGGCAGCGTTGCTTTCTCGGCGTGACGGATAACAACAACGGTGGTGCCTGCAGCCAAATCTTCGGCCGTCAGACTGGGGCAGGCTAACAGTAGCCATAGCAGCCCAACGCATAAACTACGGTATAGGTGTGTCGATCTGGTTACGGTATTCATCGTTGCTCCCGCACCCTACTCCGCTCCATTCAACTCAACCTTAGCTTACCGGGATGAAAGGGTGAGCAATCGCTGAGGCTGGTCGATCAAATCCGACATGGCTGCTACAGACACCTGACTACCCACCAATGATTGACACAAGTTCACCACGCTCAATGCCGGGCCACCCTTATCTCGATAGTAGTTCACCGCTGGCCCGGGCTCCGTAACAAGCTCAATTGCTAACGCCGGACTGAGGGCCCCCGCTTGCTCATGGAGCGTGAATGGACAGAGATTGTGCAGTGCCTTCAGGAGCTTCGGACCAACGAACTGAGGCGCCAGTTTTTGAGTATCGACACGCTCCAGCAGGTTTGTTGCGGCATAGCGCAAAAACGGGAGGATCGGACTTCCTGCAGAAAATGACATAAACGCATTGTGAGGGGTCTGGTAGTGCCGCCAGCCGTCACAACCAGGATCATCTTGAACCCAAAATTCCTGGCCAAAACTGGCTGGGCTATCAAACGCGGGAGACCAGCCGGGGTTGAGAACCAAACTATCGGCGTCGATCCAAAGGGCCTGCCCCCCCTCTTGATCGAGATGCTGCTGCATAAGCTCCAGACGTGCGAGATCAGCCAGAATCGGCGTTCTGTCCTGCAGCTTGGCTCGCAGATCCGGGGCTACCAAGTCAAAAATCTCGTCACCCATGAACTGGTATGACCAGCCTTGCAGGGCCGCCCAGTTCCTCACGCTCGCCATGCACCGGTCTATCCATGCGGGCCTATCCAGCGGCGCTGACTGAAAAACGGTAAGGGTCATAAGCAGGTGGCCACTAACTGGGGCGTCTTACTATAAAGCAACCCCTAGCTTATTGCGCCAGTCTGTCCTATGCATCGCCACATAGCCCTCGAGGAAACCCAGCTGAGTTATACTTGGCGTCCCCCCAAATCTGCAGAGCTACCACCTCATGAAGCCAATCGTTTTTGCCCTTGCAGCGTGCTTTTTTGCCTCTAGTGTTCACGGAGAGGTCACTGAAGATAACCCTGCAGGCTCGGGCGCGCGAGCCTTCGCACAACTCGAGCAACTCTTGCCTTCACCCTCAACAATCAGGACAGCCTCGGGAGCACCGGGACATGCCTACTGGCAGCAACAGGTCGACTACACCATTGACGCCACCCTCGATGAAGGGAGACGCCAAATACAAGCCAAAGCGACCATCACCTATACCAATAATTCCCCCGACTCGCTGAGCTATTTATGGCTTCAACTCGACCAAAATCGTTTTCGTCCGGATTCTCTCGATAGACGCTCGCGCACTGAATCCTCCGATCGCGTGAGCCTCCAGGATTTACGCGACCAGCAGTCGATGGCCGACAACACCTACGGTTACCAAGACTTGCTGATTACCGGCGACGACGGCGACCCGCTACCCCTTACCATCGTCGATACCATGGGGCGACTCGACCTACCCTCACCGCTGGCATCGGGTGCATCGATCGCGTTTAACGTCGCATGGCGATTCAACATAACCGAAGAAGCCGCCATTGGTGGTCGAAGTGGCTACGAAGTCTTTGAAGAAAATGACACCCAAATTTTCTTTCTGGCACAGTGGTTCCCGCGGCTCGCTGCCTATACCGATTACGTAGGTTGGCAGAATAAAGCGTTTTTGGGACGTGGCGAGTTCACCCTGGAGTTCGGCGACTACGACGTCTCACTGACCGTACCTGATAACCAGGTGATCAGCGCGACTGGCGTGCTGCAGAATCCCGAACAGGTGCTTAGTGCCACTCAGCAGCAACGCCTGCAAGCAATCGGCGACGATGCCCCACGCTTCATCATCACCCCGGAAGAAGCGGCGAAAAACGAGAAGACCCAGTCCAAGGGTACGAAAACATGGCGCTTCACCGCCTCCACTATCCGTGACTTCGCCTGGTCGAGCTCGAGCAAATTTATTTGGGACGCCATGATTCACCGCCAGCCCAATGCCATCCAACCCGAAGTCCTGGCGATGTCCTTTTACCCCAATGAGGCCGAACCTGTCTGGTCAACCTATTCAACCCATGCGGTCGTCCACACCATGGAGGTGTACAGCCGTTTCTCTTTTGACTATCCCTACCCCACCGCACAATCAGTGAACGCATGGAAGTCCGGGGGGATGGAATACCCCATGATCACCTTCAACGGCTACCGGCCCGATCCGCCCAAAGCCAACACCGAAGAATCCAATGATGCTGAAGATGCCGGTGCACTCGCGCGGGAACAGCGAGCGTACTCACGCCACATCAAATACGGACTCATTGGGGTGATCATCCACGAGATTGGGCACATCTATTTCCCGATGATCGTAAACTCCGACGAACGACAGTGGACCTGGATGGATGAGGGACTCAACACGTTCCTCGAATACGTCGCTGAGCTCGAATGGGAAGAGGACTACCCCGCCTTCCGCAACGACACCAACGTGCTGGACTACATTCCCAGCTATATGACCTCCAAGAATCAGGTGCCGGTCATGACCCAGTCGGACTCCATTTTACAGTTTGGTCCCAATGCCTACGTCAAGCCAGCCGCCGCGCTCACCGTATTACGTGAGACGGTGATGGGCCGCGAGCTCTTCGACTTTGCGTTTAGAGAATATGCCCAGCGCTGGAAATTCAAGCGGCCGACTCCGGCGGATTTTTTCCGGACGATGGAGGACGCCTCCGCGGTCGACTTAGACTGGTTCTGGCGAGCCTGGTTTTACGGTACCGATCACGTTGATATCGCCATCACCGATGTCCGCGCCTACACCCTGAAATCGAACGACCCTGACATCGACTTTGCGGCTGATCGTGTCGAGGAGCAGAACAACAAGCCATCGCCCATCAGCATTGAGCGCAACCGTGCCGAGGGCATTGTCCCTCGGGAAGATCGTTTCGACGAGCTCAAAGATCTCTACAGTGACGCCGATCGATTCACCGTCACCAACAAAGATCGCAATGAGGCGGCCAAGAAATATAACAAGCTGGATCCTTGGGAGCAGCGGGCACTAGATCGGGGGGTCACCGAGCAGTCGATCTATTACTTTGTTGATATCGAAAACAAAGGCGGGGTTCCCTCCCCCATCCCGCTCACTATTTTCTACAGGGATGGGAGCCAGCGAGAGCTCATGCTACCCGCCGAAATCTGGCGACGGGACGCTAACAAGGTGACTTATCGCCTTGTCGAATCCCGGCCGATCGAGGCCATTGAAACCGATGTCAAACATCAAACCGCTGACGCCGACACCGGTAACAACCGCTTTCCCCCCACCATCGAGACCTCTCGAGTGGAAGCCTACAAGTCAAAAACCGAGGTCCGAAACTTGATGGCCGACTTAATAGTTGAGCTCAAGAAAAAAGACGAGGACGCGTCCTCGCAGCGAGAAATTCCTCTAACACCGGCGGTGGTGGACTAAATGACAGCGCGCCCGAGTCAGTCTCCACTGCACTACTTGCTCTCAGCCACTTTGCTGGTCGCGTTATTCTGGCACCCCGGGGCCAGCGCGCACCGGGATCACGGGGTGTGGACGGAAGTTATGTGGGCGGAGACGCACTTTGAGATTACTCACCGACTCCATCTCGCCGATGCTCTGCCGCTGTTGGAGGCTCTCGACGCAAGCGCCTCAATTGATTCCCTTGAAGGTCAGGCCTTGATCGTCCTTCACGTGGCGGAATCCTTCTTCCTCGAACCAACCAACACCGAGGGGAGCATAGAGACTATTGGCGCCGAGATAGACGATGACTTTTTGTACATCTATCAAGAGTGGTATGGCCAGAAGCCCTCCGGGGAGCCTGGGTTTTCGCTGACGGCCCTGGATCTCATCTATGGCGCAACCCGCGCGACCATCCGCTATCAGGTCGATGGACGAAATGATTTACTCCATCTCAACCCAGGGGCGCCAGAGGCCCATAGCAGTTCAGCCAGCAGCCACGGCGCTCGCTAGAGCAGAGCCAATCCGGTAAAGAGAAAACAACGTCATGTTTGTGTTCGAGGATCTGATAGACAGAGACCCACAAAAAGATGCGGCGACCGTTGCCGAGCGGCTCGTCTATTTTCATAACAAAACCCCGGTAAAAGGCCCCCTACCCATCGAACAAGAAGCCAAGGCCCAGCCCTGGCGGGGTGAATCAGCCCTGCCGGAAATCGACGCCGCGAATCTTTGCATCGAGACCCTGCGATCCGCCATGGCGCACAAAGGCTGTTTAATCGTTCGTAATTTTCTCGACATCCGGTCAATCGAGCCTCTCAAAACCGCGATTGATCGAGTGATGGATGAAGATATCGCCGCTGCGGATCATGCCTCTTCGGGAGAGATGGGGACCACGGTATTTCACAACCCACCCTGCAACTTATCCGTGTTTCTTCCTGAACCCGATTTGACCTGGGCTCGGGGCTTTCATCGTGACACTGGATCGGTCATGACCGTGGAGTCCGCCGGCAT
>CBFHQV010000125.1:0-4288 GCA_965658055.1 Luminiphilus sp.
CCCACCAGCGACTCCAACGGACGCTCTATCTGTTGTGCAGCGCGCTCGAAGTTGTCGTCGCTGGCGCTACCGCCCTGCTCATCGACTGTCGGCTTTTCGCCCATTTTTGCCCCCAAGGCACTCAAGAGCTTGGTAGTTTACCAGCCAATCAGGGCAAGACGGCCTGTTTTGGCGAATCCGCTGCGGATAGAAGCATTTTATGGCGTCAATGGGTATACTGCGCGCCCATTTTTCAACAACTAAGCGTCACAACCACGACCTACGTCCGCCTCAGGAGAAACCGGTGAGCAATTACTTCAACACATTACCCCTGCGTATCCAGCTAGAGGAACTCGGCAAATGCCGGTTCATGGATCAATCCGAATTTGCCGATGGCGTCGACGTTCTGCGCGGGAAAAAAATTGTCATCATCGGCTGTGGTGCTCAGGGGCTCAACCAAGGCCTCAATCTCCGTGACAGTGGGCTGGATGTGGCCTACGCCCTGCGTCAGGAGGCCATCGACCAGAAGCGCGACTCGTGGCAACGCGCCACTGACAACGGCTTTAGCGTAGGCACCTTTGAGGAACTCATCCCCGGAGCTGACGTGGTCATGAACCTGACTCCCGACAAGCAGCACACCGGCGTCGTCAACACCGTTATGCCCCTTATGAAAGAGGGGGCTTGTTTAGATTACGCCCACGGTTTCAACCTCGTAGAGGAAGGCATGCAGATCCGGAAAGACCTTACCGTGGTGATGATGTGCCCCAAGTGCCCCGGCACCGAAGTGCGCGAAGAGTATAAGCGCGGCTTTGGCGTGCCGACCCTGATCGCCGTGCATCGTGAGAACGATCCCAAAGGTGAAGGCATGGCGATTGCGAAGGCGCTGGCCAGCGGTACCGGCGGTGATCGCGCGGGTGTTCTGGAGTCTTCACCCATTGCCGAGGTCAAGTCTGACTTGATGGGCGAGCAAACCATTCTGTGCGGCATGCTTCAATCAGGCTCCCTGCTGTGTTTCGATCGTATGGTCGAGCTCGGGGTTGATCCTGGCTACGCCGCCAAACTGGTTCAGTATGGTTGGGAGACCGTGACTGAGGGTCTCAAACAGGGCGGTATCACCAACATGATGGACCGCCTCTCTAATCCCGCCAAAATACGCGCCTTTGAACTGGCCGAGGAAATGAAGGAGCTGATGCGGCCCCTATTCGAGAAGCACCAAGACGACATCATGTCCGGCGTGTTCTCCAGCACCATGATGGCGGACTGGGCAAACGACGATGCCAACCTTCTGAAGTGGCGAGCAGAGACCAACGAGACCGCGTTTGAGAAGCAGCCACTTACTGATGACAATATAAGCGAGCAGGAGTATTACGACAAAGGCATCTTAATGATTGCCATGGTAAAAGCCGGCGTTGAACTGGCCTTTGAGACCATGGTTGATGCGGGCATCATCGAAGAATCCGCTTACTACGAGTCACTCCACGAAACACCCCTCATTGCCAACACCATCGCGCGTAAAAAGCTTTACGAGATGAACGTGGTGATTTCCGATACTGCCGAATACGGCTGCTATCTGTTTGATCAGGCGGCGCGTCCGCTGCTCAAGGACTTCATGACGCGACAAGGCACCGACGTGATTGGCGTAGGCATGGGCGGTGACAACACCGTCGATAACAGAACCCTCATTGAGGTCAACGACGCCATCCGCAACCATCCGGTGGAGTATGTCGGCGCCGAGCTGCGAAGCTTTATGACTAACATGAAGTCGATCGTCTGACTTGTTGGACAGAAAAAAAGGGGCCGACTGGCCCCTTTTTTTATTTCAGTTGCCAGCGCATTTACAGCAGTGGCGCAATCACCAAGCTGACAATCGCCATAACATTAATCAAGATGTTCATGGACGGACCGGATGTGTCTTTGAAGGGGTCGCCCACGGTATCTCCCACAACCACCGCCGCGTGGGTGTCGGATCCCTTACCGCCTAAGTTACCCTTCTCGACATACTTCTTAGCATTATCCCAGGCACCGCCCGCATTCGCCATCATCAGCGCCATTAGCACACAGCCCAGCAGTCCGCCGGCCAGCATGCCGCCTAGCGAAGTCGCGCCCAAGCCAAAACCAACAACCACCGGCGCCAACACGGCAATGGCGCCGGGGACAACCATGCGCTTGAGAGCTGCTGTCGTCGCGATGTCGACACAACGCGCAGTATCTGGCTCCGCGTTGCCCTCTAAAAGACCCGGGATCTCGCGGAACTGACGACGAATTTCATTGATCATATCGAAGGCCGCTTCCCCTACCGCGGTCATGGTGATAGATGCGATAAGGAAGGGGATTGTACCGCCAATGAAAATGCCGATGAGCACTTGGGGATCAGAGAGCTGCAGAGTGAAATCAGCGTTGTTCACCTTCACCGTCTCCACGAAAGCCGCAATGATCGCCAGCGCCGCCAAGGCAGCTGCACCGATGGCGAAGCCTTTGCCGATAGCAGCGGTGGTGTTGCCTACCTCATCCAGTCCATCGGTGATTTTCCGGGTGTCCTCACCCATACCTGCCATTTCTGCGATACCGCCGGCGTTATCCGCAACGGGTCCGTAGGCGTCGATCGCCATGGTGATACCCACGGTGGCCAACATACCAACGGCGGCAATACCGACACCGTAAAGACCTGCAAGGTTGGTTGACACAAAGATAATGGCCGCCAGGAACAGAACCGGTGCCACCACCGACTGCATGCCTACAGCCAATCCTGTGATCATTACAGTGGCCGGACCGGTCTCACCTGACTTAGCGATGGTGCGCACCGGCTTACCACCGGTGTAATACTCGGTGATGAGGCCGATGGCGATACCACCCACGGCACCCGATACCACTGCCCACCAAACATTCTGATCGATACCCATATGCGCGGAGAGGAACCAGGCCATGGCGATAAAGATTATCGGTGCGCCCAGAGTGCCACTTCGCAGGGCTGCCTCGGGGGCCGCTGAGGAGCGAGCACGCACAATGGCGATGCCCGCGACCGACGCCAACAACCCGATAGTAGCAAGGGCAAGGGGGAAGGCCATCATGGCGCCCTGCTGCTCGGCGGTAAGTGCCATCGTCGATGCAATGGCGATACAGGCGATCATTGAGCCACAGTAGGACTCGAAAATGTCTGATCCCATGCCAGCAATATCGCCCACATTATCGCCCACATTATCGGCAATGACGCCCGGGTTACGCGGATCATCTTCAGGAATGCCGGCCTCAATCTTGCCGACCAAGTCAGCGCCAACGTCTGCACTCTTGGTGTAGATGCCACCACCTACCCGGGAGAACAGCGCCACCACTGAGGCGCCCATACCAAAGCCGTGAATTGAATGAGCCGACTCGGCGCTGGCGCCAAAGAAATAAAACAGGCCGCCCAGACCCAAAAGGCCCAGTGAGGCTACGCACAAGCCCATAATGGAGCCGCCGTAAAAGGCAATATTCAATGCAGCCGCCGCTCCATGATTGTTTGCCGCCACCGCGGTACGTACGTTTGCACGGGTTGCCGCGTACATCCCCAGATAGCCGGCGGTAGCCGAAGACACCGCACCCACGACAAAGGCAATCGCCGTATCCTGGCCCAAGGGAGAAAGGAAAATTCCCAACACCAAGACGCCAGCGAAAATTGCCAACATCTTGTACTCGCGATGCATGAACACCATCGCTCCCAGATGGATCTGATCAGCAATGTGTTTGACGTTGTCAGCACCGTGATCGTGCTTTGACATGATGTGGTAGATGACGAATGCCACCAACAAACCAGCCAGCCCCAGTGCGGGAGCCAGAATCGGATCAAAAACCATAATGAATTTCCTTTCGTTATTGTATTCCCCGGCGCGCAGTCTATCCAAGGGCGCGGGCACACCGCAATGCCGGGGGCTCTGTTTCACCCATTTTTTGATGGCCTATCAGGGTGAAAGCACTTTTTCACCTCTGGCCATGCCGGCCACACCGGAGCGGACCACTTCCATGATTTCAGCTTCACCCAACGCGGCCACAAATGAGTCCAGCTTTTCGGTGGGACCGGTGAGCTGGATGATGTAGGTCGTCGGCCCAACATCAACAATTTGACCCCGGAAAATGTCCGTGGTGCGCTTGACCTCATCCCGCTGCTGACCCACTGCTCGCACCTTTACCATGAGCAAATCGCGCTCAACATGAGCCCCCTCGGTCAAATCGACCACTTTGACCACATCGATCAGTTTATTGAGCTGCTTGGTGACTTGCTCGATTTTTAAATCGTCACCACTGGTTGTCAGTGTGAGTCTCGACAGCGAATGGT
>CBFHQV010000126.1:0-4120 GCA_965658055.1 Luminiphilus sp.
TGCAGGTCTACCAGACTTGAGCGTGCATCTTCCACCTGAGTGACCTGACTCTCTAAAATGCCGTCGGCCGTCGAGGCTTTGGCGTACTCACCACCACTCTCCTGACCGACCAGCAGGATCAGCTCGGTGCCGCTGATCATCGCCTCGTAGGGGACAAGCTTGATGAGGTTGAGCACCAGACGGGTACGATCGCCAGACTCCAACACCACCACCCCTGTGGCATTCCCGTAAGGCAGCGAATAACGCTTTTGCTCCAAGGCACTTTTGGTGCCCGGGAAATCAATCGCGATCCGAGCGGGCTCTTCAATCGTGTAGGCAGAAAAATCAGCGGGGGGTGCTTCACTAAAATCTAGGCGCACTTCAAACATGCTGCCGGGGCGCGAACTGAAGGCAATATCTTCGATCACCGGTTGCGCGAGTGCGGTAGCGGGTACCACAAGTGCAATCAGGCCGATCAATAGGGCTCTACCCCGGTTGCATATAATTCGGCACTTTTCCATGGCTAACTCTCCCAGACTCACGGTGACGCGAGCTCCAATGTTCTCGGACGTTCCACCCATCCTTCAGCGGTGCCGTCAGACACAATCTCGACCACCGCCACAAAACCAACACCCATGTCGGTGATCTTTCCATGATCACGACCGAGAAAATCTCCCGGTTGAACCCGGTGTATCCCACCGTTGGGATCACGAATCAACGCCCACACCCCGCTGCCGCGCTCCAACCGACCCACCATTTGCAATGAGTCCAGCGTGAACTGCTCCAGAAACTCACGCGGTCGGTCAGGGTCGGGCTTGACCGCAGAGCGAGCATTTAATCTGGCTACCTGACGGACCTCGACTGGACGGTCAAAGGGGCTTCTCATGGTTGTCGCGGCGTAAGCAAACGCCTCGTACGCCTTGAAGGTCGGTATAGGCTCAATAACGCCCCCCGGACGGGCGCGTTTCTCGGCCATAAACGCATCGAGATCCCGCATGTCATCACCAGAGCATGCCGTCACCAACACCGTCAACATGACGAGCAGCAGTCCTTTGAATAACGTTGGCAGTAGGCGAATCATTCGTCATCGCCTCCCCGATACCGATAGGTTTTTGCGAGAATATTCATTTTTAGCTGATGGGTCTCAGCCCCGGGCGCTGCGATATCAAAATCGTGTAGCGTCACGATGCGCGGCAATCCCGCCATGCCGGAAATGAATGCACCCAGATCATGAAAAGAGCCCACTGCATTTATTTGGATGGGCAATTCAACGTAGAACTCCTGCGGAATTTCTTGAAGCAGATCGATGGTTTCGATCGCCAGACCGTTGAGCTCGCCCTTATTGGTAATGTCTTCGAGTAACCCGGGTACCTCGGTGTCACTGGGAAGCTGGCTCACGAGAGCGCCAAAGCTCTCCTCCATTTCAACCATCTGACGTTTATAGGCTTCCAGATTAGCGGCTTCAAACGCTTTCTGTTCAAAGTCCCGGCGCAAGGTCACTTCCTGTTTACGAACACCCTCGAGCCTCAGCTGCAGCGCTTCGATGTGCAGGTAGTAGCCTCCGGTAACCAGCAGTGCAAACAGCACCACCCCCGAAATAATTTTTACCGGGAGCGGCCAGCTGCCCAGGTTGTCGAAATTCAGCTCGGCAAGATCCAATTCGTTGAGTGATTTCAGTGTATCCGCGAGGGCCATAATCAAAGTTCCCCTTCTTGCGTGGGCAACTGAACGCTGACCGTCAGGTTAAAGGTCGTGGCTTGATCACCAAAGTCGGGGGCCGCCCGCACCGCGTCCAAGTTCGGTTCCTCTAACCAGTCCGAGCCTTCCATGCGGCGCATTAAGCTCGACACGCGATTGTTCGATTCAGCCACGCCTTCCACGGTTATTTTCCCGGCGCTGGATTTTAGTGACGTATAAAAAACGCCATCGGGAACCGTGCGCACAAGCTGATCCATGATGCGCACGATGATAGGCCGGTTGCCCTGAAGCTCCTGAATCACACGCATGCGATCCAGCAGCTCGGTGCGCTTGCGCTGCAGATCTCGGATCTCAGCGACTTTCGCATCGAGCTCGGCAATATTTTGTTGCAGATAAGCATTGCGCCGATTCTGATAATTGATTGCGCCATTGATCACCTGATCAACGGCGATCACCACCAGCACCGCCAGCAACGCCACCAGGGCTAACGCGACAAGAAACTCTTTCTTGCGCTCGGCTCGGCGCTCTTCGCGCCACGGAAGCAGGTTAATCCGTGCCATCAGTCAAAACTCCTCAGGGCCAAACCCACAGCAATCATCATCGCTGTGGCATCGGCATTGAGCGCCACTGAGTTCACGGCGGGGGCCGTCGTCATACCGGCAAAGGGATCGGCAGTGAATACCTCGGTATTGAGTCGCTCCCGAACAAGCGTCGCCAGCCCCTCCATGGATGCAACGCCGCCCCCCAAAATGACGGCATCGACACTGTTAAAGTCGCTTGAAGAGAAAAAGAATTGCAGCGAGCGCGCAACTTGTTGGGCTACCGCATCCCGAAAAGGATCAAGCACATCGGTCTCATAGTCTTCGGGCAAGCCGCCTTGTTTTTTGGCTAGCCCCGCTTCGGCCAACGGCAGACCATAGCGCCTCATGATTTCGTCGGTCAGCTGTTTACCCCCGAAGAGCTGCTCTCGGGTATAGATAACCCGACCGCGCCTCAATACCGATAACGTAGTCATGGTCGCGCCAATGTCAGCTATGGCCACCGTGGCGTTTTCGGGGATACCTTTGTGGGACCGCATCAATTCAAAAGCCCGCTCGAGGGCGTACCCCTCGACATCGACGATTTTAGGCACAAGCCCCGCTAGCTCCAGCGCCTCGACGTGTGCATCGATGGCCTCCCGCCGACAGGCCGCCAACAACACGTCCACCTGACTGGGGTTGTTGGCAGTTTCACCCTGCACTTCAAAGTCGATGGCGACCTCGTCGAGTGGATAGGGGATGTACTGATCGGCTTCCAGCGTCAGCTGTGTCTCCAGGTCATCCTCGCGCAAGCCCGCAGGCATCGGCACCACTTTGGTAATCACCGAGGAGCCGGCGACAGCGGTACAGACAAGCTTGGTTTTGGTCTTGGACTGAGCCACCAGCGCCCGCAACGCAGCGGCAACTTCTTCGACATTGGCAATCGTTTTTTCCACCACCGCGTCTTGTGGCAGCGGAGCAACGGCATAGGCGTCGACACGATAACGGTCACCGACCCGGCTCAGCTCGATCAATTTGATCGTCGTCGAGCTGATGTCGATACCCAGCATCTGCGCTTGTTTTCGCTTGGTGAGAAGACCTAACACGTTACGCCTCGAGTCCGTCCTGGTTTGTCGATTGTTGTGGGCATCGCGATCCTTCGCATCTAGATTCTACCTCTATGCTGAAACGTAACTAATTGACAAGCAGAAGAAAAGGCCATTTTGCCGCAGTATTTTTTGCCCAGTCCTGTCAAAGTTCGTGCTTGAAGTGAGGGTAGGGCTACTTTTTGGCCCGTTGTGGAGACAGGATTGCCGTGGGCGTAACCCGCAAACTCAGCGTTTTAGCCGTTATCGGTGCCTGCGGCATGATTTGGGGCCTGGCGGGACTCTATCTGTTTTTAAGCCCGCGACTGCCCGAGCCAGAAGCGCTGCAAAACATCACCCTGCAGACCCCGATGCGCGTTCTCAGCCGGGACGGGATGCTAATCGCGCAGTTTGGTGAGCAAAAACGCAACCCGCTGCAATTTGATCAAATCCCCAAACCCTTCGTGGACGCACTGCTCGCCGCCGAGGACGACGGCTTCTTTGAACACGGGGGTATCGAACTGCTCAGTTTGGCCAGAGCGGTGTCGGAACTGGTCATGACCGGGCGCAAAGGCAGCGGGGGTTCGACCCTCACCATGCAGGTGGCGCGTAACTACTTTCTCACCCTTGACCAGACCTTTCTGCGCAAGTTCACCGAAATTCTGCTCGCCATCGAGATAGAACGCGCCCTGAACAAGGAGCAGATATTTGAGCTCTATGTAAACCGGGTATTTCTCGGCCATCGCGCCTACGGCTTTGAAGCTGCCGCCCAAACCTACTACGGCAAATCCCTTTGGGAGCTCACCCTGGCCCAGCAGGCCATGCTGGCGGGCATCCCCA
>CBFHQV010000127.1:0-3967 GCA_965658055.1 Luminiphilus sp.
CTCCACCCAGGACACCGAAGGCTATTTCCTCGCTGGTCGGGGGCTTAGCGCAACGTTTATCGCCGGTTCACTCCTGCTCACCAATTTGTCCGCAGAGCAGCTGATTGGCCTGAATGGCTCGGCCTATGGTTTCAACATGAGCGCCATGGGCTGGGAGGTGACCGCAGCGGTGGCCACCGTGGCCATGGCCTTTTTCTTCCTGCCCCGTTATTTGCGCGGAGGTTTCACGACGCTGCCCCAGTTCCTGGCGGATCGTTACGATGATGATGTCAGGCGCATCAGCGTGGTGCTGTTTTTATTGGGGTATGGATTGGTCACGATTCCGAGTGTCCTCTACGCGGGGTCAGTGGCGGTGCTCAAGCTTTTTGATGTGCCCGCGCTCACGGGCTTGAGTTACTCGTCGGCGCTGTTTCTGACGGTGATTTGTATTGGTGCGGTCGGTGCGCTGTATGCCATCTTGGGCGGCATGAAAGCGGTCGCGGTCTCGGACACGATGAACGGCATCGGACTGCTGATTATTGGGGTCGCCGTTCCCGTACTTGGACTGCAGGTGTTGGGGGCAGGCGATGTGGGGGAGGGGTTGCGCACACTCACCACCGAGCACACCGAAAAACTTAATGCCATTGGCGCCCCAGATGATCCCACGCCCTTTGGCACATTGTTTACCGGCATGGTGTTCGCGAACCTGTTTTATTGGTGCTCAAACCAATACGTGATTCAGCGGACCCTATCGGCGCGAAGTTTTGCCGAAGGCCAAAAAGGCGTGCTGTTCTCGGGATTTTTCAAAGTCCTGGTGCCGCTCTTTATGATGATCCCCGGGGTGATAGCCTTCCACCTCTATGGCCCTGAACTGGCATCGATTGATTTGGCCTATCCGCAGCTAGTTCGGGATACCTTGCCGGTGTGGGCGATGGGATTCTTTTTAGCAGTGCTGCTGGGAGCCGTATTCAGCTCCTTTAACTCGCTGATTAACAGCGCGGCCACCATGTTTACCCTCGATGTGCTGGAACCCTGGATGTCCCGCCGCGCCGCCGTGCCCGCTGGGACGGAGAGTCGAGAGCAGGACAGTGGCGACACTGCCACAGGTTTGCCGAGGCGCGGGGTAAGCGATCAGACGCTGGTGCGCTGGGCCAAGTGGGGCAGCGTTGTCATTGCACTGTTTTCGCTAGGGGTCGCACCGCTATTGCAGTTTGCACCCGAGGGTCTGTGGCAAATCATTCGCATCTTTACGGGGTTTTATAACATTCCCATCATCGCCATTGTGCTGGTGGGCATGTTGACCACGCGGGTGCCCGCGCGCGCGGTGAAAATCGCGATCGGTTTTCATCTGGTGGCCTACGGTTCAGTTCAATTCTTATTCAAGGAACAGGTTGCCCTTCATTTTTTGCATCTTTACGCCATCCTGTTTGTGATTGAAGTGGGGTTTATGTTGCTGATGGGCTATTGGAAGCCGGCGCATAAGGTCAGGGTAATGCACACGCCTCCCGTTGATATGACGCCCTGGCCCCACGCCAAGGCCTGCGCGGTGACACTGCTCTCCTGTGTGGTTGGCTTGTACTGCCTGTTCTCGCCGCTTGGCCTGGTGGCAAGTGGAGGCATAGGCTTGGGCTTTGGTGCTGTGATGGGCACACTCCTCGTGGTTAACGCTGTCGTTTGGCAGCAGTCGGTGCGTGCCCATGACTGAGTTATCGATCTTAGAGCAGCGCGACGCGCTGGTGGCAGAGCTGCAAGCGCGGATGTCCCTCGCCGGGGAAAAGCCCCGCTATGGGGTGATAGGTACGGGCATGATGGGGCGTGAACACCTTCGCGCGATCCTGCAGCTTGATCAGGCAGTGATCACCGGCATCTGTGACTCCCACCCCGAGAGTCTCGCCTTGGCCGAGGCAGAATTTGCGGTCCGGGGTCTTGCTCCGCCTACGCGATTTGCAAGCGCCGAGGCCATGGCGCTGGCTGAGCAGGTGGATGCGCTCTTTATCTGCACGCCCAACTTTACCCATCGCGCGGTATTTGATCAGGTGGCGCCTTCGGGCAAGCCGGTGTTTTTGGAAAAGCCCATGGCAACCACGCTCGCTGATGCCCTGTATTTGGCGGAACAATGCCGACACTACCCGGCACCGATTCAGGTGGGTATGCAGTACCGCTTCAAATCCCAATATCAGCTGGCGCTTAATGCGCTGGCTGCCGGGGACATCGGACCCGTGCATATGATCAGCCTGTGCGAGTATCGCCCGCCGTTTTTGGGCAAGGTCAACGAGTGGAACAAGTTTGCCGAGTACTCCGGGGGCATGCTGGTCGAGAAGTGCTGCCATTATTTTGATTTACTCAATCGGATTGCAGGCAGCCTACCCGCGCGGGTTTACGCGTCCGGGGGGCGCGCCGTTAACTTTCTGGACTTTGAGCGCGAGGGTAAGCGTTCGGATATTGATGACCATGCCATGGTGATTGTTGAGTACGAGAATGGTATTCGAGGCCAGTTCACGCTCAATATGTTTGCCCGCGAGTTGTATGAAGAGCTTATTGTGGGCGGAGCCCACGGTGTGGTGCGAACCACCGAGCACGCGAGCTTTCAACCCGATCGCCCTTCGCGGGCGCACATTCGGATTGAGGTGGCAGGTCACGAGGCCTATGACGGCGTCGACTGCACGTTTCCTGAGGACATAGAGCTTGGCGGTCACTACGGTTCCACGCTCTTTGAGCACGATCGCTTTTATCGCCGACTCCAAGGCGAACAGACCGATGGCGCCACCTGCGATGAGGGCCTGTGGGCTATCATTGTCGCCGCGATGGCGCAGGACTCGATCCGCGCGGGCACGGTGATTGATGTGCGCACGGCCCTGGCCGAGCAGGGTTTGGATCCTATCGGCTTTCATGGGTGAGCGAGTAGTCGCGCAAACAGTCTGCGCCGCGGGTAGTAGGCTATGGTGCGTGGTATGAACAGCAGAGTCTAAACAGTAGGGATGAGTAACAGGATATGACTAGCACGATTAATGTCGGGGCCAATGCCATGCCCGCCGTGGGCTTGGGACTCTGGAAAGTGCCCAGGGAGGACGCCTCAGCGGTGGTGCAAGGAGCGATTGCGGCGGGCTACCGACATCTGGATAGCGCCTGCGATTACGGCAATGAAGCCGAGGTGGGGCTGGGGATTCAGGCCGCGCTTGCAGATGGGTTATGCACACGAGATGACTTATGGATAACCTCCAAGCTGTGGAACACCTACCATGATCCGGCGCATGTTGAGGCTGCCTGCCGCCGAACCCTGAGCGATCTGCAACTTGATTACCTCGACCTTTACCTCATCCATTTTCCCATCGCGCTGCGCTACGTGGATTTTGATGACCGCTACCCGCCGGAGTGGGTTTTCGATCCGGCGGCTGACACCCCGCGCATGGAAACTGCGCCCGTGCCGCTCTATCAGACCTGGCAGTCAATGGAGGCGCTGGTGGATAAAGGGCTGGTCAAACACGTGGGTGTGTGCAACTACAACTCGGCACTGATTCACGACCTGATGTCCTATGCGCGCATCAAGCCCGCCATGCTGCAGGTAGAATTGCATCCGTATTTGACGCAGCATGCCCTGCTGCGCACCGCAGCGCAGTACGATTTGCCTGTGACAGCGTTCTCTCCCTTGGGTGCGTCGTCCTATGTCGAGCTCAATATGGCGGGGGAGCCCGACTCGGTGCTTCTCGAGCCCGCGGTCAAAGCCATTGCCGAGGGTCTGGGTAAAACCCCGGCGCAGGTGGTGTTGCGCTGGGGAATCCAGCGGGGCACGGCGGTCATTCCCAAATCCAGCCGTGCCGATCGGCGCGTCGAAAATCTTGATCTGTTCGACTTTGCCTTAAGTAAAGACGACATGCAGGCGCTCAACGCGCTGGATAAAAGCCGACGCTTTAACAACCCCGCTGACTTCTGTGAGGCCGCGTTCAATCATTTCCATGCCATCTATGAGTAGCGAGGGCGCCACGCCATG
>CBFHQV010000128.1:0-2259 GCA_965658055.1 Luminiphilus sp.
GGGTGAGAACACCGCGGCTGCGTTGCTTCAATCGAATCCTATTCCCCCAAACGGCTTCACAAACGACGCCCGTGCTCGCTTCAAGAGTGTTTTCAATATAGCGGACTTCGAACCGGATCCGATTATCGCCAAGGCCTGGTTATTGGGCGCTATCGAGGTTTATGAGGATAAGATCTACTGGGGCACGATGCAC
Organism: Luminiphilus sp.; assembly: GCA_965658055.1. Classification (GTDB taxonomy): domain Bacteria; phylum Pseudomonadota; class Gammaproteobacteria; order Pseudomonadales; family Halieaceae; genus Luminiphilus. Next base: position 194 of record CBFHQV010000128.1, read on the forward strand.
CCGGGTGCGCAGGCTTTTACACACCTGATGATGAAACACCCGAGCGTTTTGCTCTCAGCAGATGAGGCTGTAAGAAAATCCCATCGACAGACGCATTTGTTCCGGACCGATTTAACCGATCCAGACGATCCTGTTACCGAGTTACTTTATGGTGAGGAGCGCTATTGGGTCTATGACAACGGTCACTGGCGTCAAAGAAAAAACTTACTGGGTCTGGCCCCATTGTTTGGCAAATCGGGCTACGGGAACATGTTTAACGAGTACACATGGACGCTCAAAGCCTACGGAGAAAGCTTGTACGTTGGGACGTTTGATATCTCTGGCCCTATGCAACTTTTTCGCAGCGGTATCGATTGCGCCATCACCTGTTTCGCTCTCGAGTCACTCGCGGCTGAGACAAAGGCCGACAACGAACAGCCGGGGTTCGATCTTCTACGATTCGACTCCGCCGATAGCCCCGCTGTCGTGGTTACCAATAACGGGTTTGGTCATGTGACAAGCACAGGGGTCCGCAACGCTGTTATTGTCGACGACACTTTGTATCTAGGCACTGCCAGCTCAGCAAACCTCGACTCAGCCGAAGGTCAAGCGGGTTGGGGGTTATTCGAGGTAAAGAAGCCACTGGCGGCGGGCAATCTGCCTCGACATTAGCCCATCCTATTCTCGTGGATGTCTTCGGTGAGATTCTTCTCTAGCATTGAAAATAGCTTTTGCACTGAGGAATTCCCTCCGCTGTCACCATTGGCATCGAATTGCCAAAGCTCGCTATCGAGGTCGGGGTTAGCAAAATATACAATGCCGTGCCGAACGGGATCTGTGGCTTTTTGGCCAACAACCCGATGTGTCACGGCACCCACAGGACGTGCTGAGTAAGCAGTGATAAAGCGCAGAGCTTCACCAAAATTGATCACCAAATGACCGGGTAACACCGGTACGTCTTGAAAGGCGCCGTCGATCTCAACTTGGAGCCCCGGTGCAATTGCATCAAGTATCGTGACGAAGCCGTAATCGGTGTGGGGTCTGAGTCCCCACGCTGACACTTGGGTATCGTAGTGCACAAAGTTGAGAAAGGCCGTTCCGGCGCCAGTGGCATAACCGGCTGACGCGCGGCCCCACAGATTTTCAGGAATACCCGACTGATGCAAGACTTCACGGATAATGGCGATACCGAAGCTATCGAGACAACGGCCAAACTCGGCAATATGCTGAGGGTAGTGCAGGTCCCAATGATGGCGACGGAGTGCCAGCTTAGTTTGCTGGTTGTTCTCTAGCGCAATGAATCCCTCCAGCTCACCATACTGGGTAATGGCACGATAAGGGCTGTCGGCGGCGAGGAGCGATCGACCAAAATCGCGAGGGTCCTCGAGATTCAACTTATCAGGCGTCTTAAGATAAAAGACACCCAGATTCCAGGCACGGTCAAGGTCTGCAGCGGACGAAAAAGCCAAGCGCCCTCCACCCCTGCTGTCATCAGGCGCGACAGCAGCAATTGGGATGCTCTCGATAAGCCCGGTCGTCCCGCTACTAGATCCCATACCCACATCCCCACAAACGGAGAGGCAACTACCAAAGAGCCTGCTTTAGGCCGCCGACTGACCCTCTCGGTCTTTCAGCATGCTAAGAGCGGTGTCTTCAATCATGTCTTCCTGCCCGCCAATCATTTTCTTGCGCCCAAGCTCTAACAGAATGTCTCGGGGTGGGATGCCGTATTTTTCGCCCAAACGATTCGCGTGTAATAGGAACGTGCTGTAGACCCCCGCATACCCCAACGTCAACGATGACCTGTCGATGCGCACAATGTGATCCATCATTGGGAATACTAATTCTTCGGCCATGTCCATAAGCGCAAACATGTCGCAGCCGGTCTCAATGCCCATGCGATCGCACACCGCCACAAATGCCTCCAGAGGGGTATTACCCGCTCCCGCCCCAAGGCCTGCTACCGAGCAGTCGATACGACTGGCTCCCGCTCGCACTGCCGCAATCGAGTTAGCAATACCCATCCCGAGGTTGTTGTGGCCATGAAATCCAATCTCGGTACCCGCATCGAGGGTATCCCGCAACGC
>CBFHQV010000128.1:2359-3962 GCA_965658055.1 Luminiphilus sp.
TTAGCAATACCCATCCCGAGGTTGTTGTGGCCATGAAATCCAATCTCGGTACCCGCATCGAGGGTATCCCGCAACGCGGCCACATACTCGGTAACATCTTCGGGCAACATGTACCCAGCCGAGTCGGTGACATACACGGTTTGCGCCCCGTAGGATTCCATTTTCTTCGCTTCCTCTGCCAGACCGCTCGCAGTGTTCAAATGCGCCATCATCAAAAAGCCCGAGGTATCCATGCCTAGTTCACGGCCACAAGCAATGTGCTGGGGAGAGGTATCCGCCTCGGTACTGTGGGTTGCTATATGCACGCTGCGAACGCCATGGGCATGCGCGACGCGCAATTCATCCATGGTGCCGAGGCCCGGTATCAACAGCACCGACATCACTGTGTTGTTTAGTACTGGCGCCACCGCGTCCCAATATTCCTCATTGCTGTGCAGGGCAAAGCCGTGCTGGAGCGAGTTTCCCCCAAGACCGGCGCCGTGCGTGACCTGAATCATAGGCACGCCTGCTTGCTCCATCGCCTCGGCGAAGGTCCTCATTTGGTCCGTGGTGATCTGCTCTTTCTTGGCATGCATACCATCGCGCAAACACATGTCATGACAGATGATTTTTCGTCCGTGTAAATCCGATTTGCTCATACCGCCTCCGCCACTAATTTCAGCTCACCGCTGAGTATTTTCTCGGCATACATCTCAGCTGTACGTGCCGCCGCCGCAGTCATGATGTCGAGGTTCCCCGCGTAGGTAGGCAGGTAGTCACCCAGTCCTGCCACCTCCATAAAGACACCCACTTTGTTGCCCTCGAATACCGGCCCATTCACCAGACGGTAACCGGGGACGTAGTGCTGAACTTTTTCAATCATCTCCATGAGCGACGCGGTGATCTTTGCCTCGTCGGGCGCCTCTTTGGTCATGCAGTAAATGGTATTTCGCATGATCATCGGGGGCTCCGCCGGATTGATAATGCAAAGCGCCTTACCCTTTTTAGCACCGCCAATGGAGCAGACTGCGTCTGAGGTTGTGTAGGTAAATTCATCCAAGTTTGCTCGTGTCCCGGCACCAATCGAGAGCGAGGCAAGGCTGGCGATAATCTCCGCGTATTCGACGCCCTGTACCCGGCTTACGCCGTAAACGATCGGGATGGTCGCCTGACCCGCGCAGGAGATCATGTTGACGTTCATGGTTTCCGCGAGCTCGTCGAGATTTACCGGTGGCACACACAGGGGTCCAATGGCGGCGGGCGTCAAATCAACCATGAACACGCCGTGAGCGTTCATCTTTTCTGAGTTCTCTTTGTGAACATAAGCCGAGGTCGCATCAAAGGCAATCTGGATGCCATCAGCCACTAAATGTGGCAGCACGCCATCGACACCGGCCGCCGTAGTTTTCAGCCCCATGTCGCGCGCCCTGGCAAGCCCTTCGGACTCAGGGTCAATGCCCACCATCCATACCGGATCTAGCACTTCACTGCGTTTGAGTTTGTAGAGTAAATCAGTCCCGATATTTCCCGAACCAATTAACACGCATTTTACTTTTGACACCTGGACGATCCTCTCTTCCTGGGGGCGTTTAAAGCCTACTATTCTAGGCCATCCTCAAAAAAA
>CBFHQV010000129.1:0-3792 GCA_965658055.1 Luminiphilus sp.
TTTCACCAGCATGCCGCCGGCCATGAGCAGTTGCTGCTGGGCTTCTTGGCTGCCGAGGGTTGTCAGGAGGTTGTCCCAGCCGGGGGGCGCAAAGCCGATACGAAACTGCTTGGCGATCTCACCGCTGAGTCCACGCCCTTTGAGATAGCTGACTGCCCGCGCGGCTTGATCGTGATGGCGCAGTCCGTGCTCGTAAAAACGCGCCGCCTGTTCGAGTTGCTCAAGCAGTGGGCGGTTGCTGTCTTGCGTTGGTTTTTCGCCGGGCCTGACCTCTTCGCGCGGGACCTCCAGGCCGCAGGTTTGCGCTAAGGATTCGATCGCCTCGGGAAATTCCATGCGCTCGTAATCCATGACGAAGCCGATGGCATTGCCGCCGGCACCGCAACCAAAGCAGTAGAAAAACTGTTTTTCTGGGTTCACCGAAAACGAGGGGGTTTTTTCGTCGTGAAAGGGGCAGCAGGCGGAGAAGTTCTTGCCGGACTTTCGGAGTTTGACCCGCCGGTCGATCACCTCGACGATGTCGACCCGGTCGAGAAGGTCGTCGATAAATTTTTCGGGGATGCGGGCCACGGCGCGACGAGGTCGGCGCGGCCGCTAGCCGTTCAGCTTGGCTTTGACGAGCTTGGAGACTTCACCCATGTCCGCGCGACCCTGTAGCTTGGGCTTGATGGCGCCCATCAGGGGACCCATCGCGGCCATGCCGGTGGCATCGATGCCCGCCAGGGCCTCATCGATCAAGGCTTCAATGTCGGCTGTGGATAGCTGCTCAGGCAGGAACTCTTGAATGACCGCGATCTCTGAATCTTCTTGGGCGGCGAGCTCTTCCCGGCCAGCGTCGCGGTATTGGGAGGCGGAGTCTCGGCGCTGTTTGACCATCTTGTCGAGGATCGACAGCGCGCGTGCGTCGTCGATGTCGATGCGCTCATCGACTTCGACGCGTTTGAATTCGGCTTGAATGAGACGAATGGTGGCCAGTCGGGCTTTATCCCGGGCCTTCATGGCGGCCTTCATCTCCGCCTTGACGGTGGTGACGAGGTCGCTCACGTGAGGGGTCTCCGGATCTTAGTAGAGGCGCTGACGCTTGCGATTCTCGCGCGACACCTTCTTGGCGTGACGCTTAACAGCGGCGGCGGCGGCGCGCTTGCGGATTGTCGTGGGCTTTTCGTAGTGCTCACGCTTGCGCACCTCGGCCAAGAGGCCAGCCTTTTCGCAGGAGCGCTTGAACCGACGCAATGCGACGTCGAAGGGCTCGTTTTCTTTTACCTTAACTGAAGGCATTCAACTCACTTCCTGTTGGTTCTGTCGGCATGAGTGCCGAGTCGTTGTTCTTGTCCGAGCCCAAAAAGCCGGCCCGATACGTCAAAGGGCGCGCAGTATAGGCGCGCCGGGGGGATTTTGCAAAGCCAATCAACGTGTTAGTTTTCCCTCCCTTTTGGCGAATTTGGGTAGTAAACGTGCGGGTATTGGGCATCGAAACCAGCTGTGACGAGACCGGGATCGCGCTCTACGACACCGAGCGGGGACTGCTTGCCGACGCTCTCTACAGCCAGGTGCCCGTGCATGCCGAGTACGGCGGCGTGGTGCCCGAACTGGCCTCCCGGGACCATATTCGGAAAACCCTGCCTCTGGTGGAGCAGGTCCTCAGTGAGGCGGGAATTCCCAAAAGTGACCTCGATGCCATTGCGTACACCGCCGGCCCCGGCCTCGTTGGCGCCTTGATGGTGGGGGCCACGTTGGCGCGCTCCATGGCGTTTGGGCTCGGGATTCCAAGCCTGGGCATTCACCATATGGAAGGCCACCTGTTGGCACCGCTGTTGGCTGAGGATCCCCCGGAGTACCCGTTTATTGCGCTTTTGGTGAGCGGCGGCCACAGTCAATTGGTGCGGGTCGATGGTCTGGGCCGCTATGCCTTGCTGGGCGAATCGCTGGATGATGCCGCTGGTGAGGCCTTCGACAAGACCGCGAAGCTTTTGGGGCTGCCCTATCCGGGCGGGCCGCAGGTGGCAGCGCTAGCCGAGCGGGGTGATCCGGCCCGGTTTACCTTCCCGCGCCCCATGGTTAAACATCCCGGGCTCGACATGAGTTTCAGCGGGCTCAAGACCCACACCCTGACCACCGTGAAAGCCTGCCGTGAGGAGACCGGACTGACCGATCAGGATCGGGCAGATATCGCCTGCGCGTTTCAGCAAGCGGTGGTAGATACCCTGGTAATCAAGTGCCGCCGGGCCCTGGTGCAGGAGGGTTTGAAAACCCTGGTGATGGCGGGTGGAGTAAGCGCTAACTCTCTTTTAAGACAGCAGTTAGAAAGGAAACTTCAGCCAGACGGGGTGTCGGTGCATTACCCATCTCTCCGGCTGTGTACCGACAATGGAGCGATGATTGCCTACGCGGGGGCGCTGCGGTTGGCGGCGGGGCAACGGGACCCAGTTGATGCGGAAGTGCGTGCCCGCTGGCCCATGACCGAGCTTTCACCCCCGGAGGCGGCGTAGTGGATACGGTATTCATTCGGGGGCTACGGGCCGAAGCGATAATTGGCTGCTATGACCACGAGCGCACGATTCGCCAGCCGCTGATTATCGATCTTGAATTGGCGACTGATGTAGCCAGCGCCGCCGCGACCGATCAGCTTGAGGATGCTCTGGATTACGCGGCGATATCCCAGCGGGTGATTGCCGAGGTTGAGGCGTCGAGCTATCAGCTGATCGAAAGTCTTGCCGAGCACCTCGCGAGACTCATCAGAACCGAGTTCGCCGTACCCTGGTTGCGGCTGTCGGTGACAAAACCCACGGCGGTAGCCGAGGCCGACGCTGTCGGCGTGGTCATCGAGCGAGGATCGCGACCTCCAGCCAAAGTGAAGTAAGCCTCCGTCAATCAAGCCGCCCTGAATTAAGCCAAGGTGAATTAAGCCGCAGTCAGTGAAAGACGCGGAGTAGGGTTGAGGAGAATTGGCGGTCAGCGTTGGTCGAAAGCGTTGGTGGCAAGCGTTGGTGGCAAGCGTTGGTGGCAAGCGTTGGTGGAAAGCGGTGGTCGAAAGTATTGGTGGGGCGTATTGATGAGAAGTAGTGGTGCGCCGTGTTGGTGGGAAACCTGGGGAGCAGCCCCGAGAGGAGCTTACTTCCCCAGTACAGCGCCGATCGCACTGACTTGTCCGGCCCTGATAGCGTCACCCAAGGCGGGACCTTTGAGGCCCGTATCGGCATAGTCGCTGGCCTTGACCGATTGCGCGGCGATGCAGGCAGAATGCAGTCGTTGGCAGCTCGGATACACGTTGGCGGTTGTCCCTTCCAGCGCCGCAAGCGCTTCAAGAAAGTCCTCAAATAAGGCATCCCGGCGCAGGGCGTCGAGGCCTCGCAGGAGCTCGAGGCAACGATCCGCATCCGAGAGCGCCGCCTTGGTAAGGGGTCGCCAGTAACACAGCTTCTCGGCGAGGTCCCGATAGTGGTTGGGGGCTTTTACCCGGGCAGAGCAATCGATGGCACGCTCAGGGGGTAATTCCGATAGCAAAATAGCCCATCGACATGGATTCTTATGGGTATGCAGCGAAGCGACGGCGAGTCGATCGATGCCAGAGGTCACCGGTATTTCGGGAAACCAGTGGGTCAGTGCGCCGCAGTCCCTGAGCACCTCAAAATAGACTGCAGGATCGCGCTCACCCAACGCCCGCTCGGTCTCAATCCATACGCGTTCCGCGGGCAAATGCCCGAGTTCCCCGGAATCTGACAGGGTTTGCATTAAGGTTTGGGTTTCCGCGGCGATACTGAAACCGAGATGTCGGTAACGCGCCGCGAAGCG
>CBFHQV010000130.1:0-3678 GCA_965658055.1 Luminiphilus sp.
CAGCCGCGACGTAGGCCAAATCGAGTGCCGCCGCGCCAGCGCGTCGAACTCCCATGCTTTGCCCGGCTAGATCAGCAAGGGTTTTTATATACTGAGGCAGTATATCGTCTTGATGACCGAGGAAAGGAATCCCCGTCCCCAGCAGTGACTCCCGCAGTTCAGTCCGACTGCTCACCCGCAGGCGACGACCATTGAGCTGAGCACCACGACCCCGTGAGGCAGTAAATTCCTCGCGCCGCACCGGATCTAACACCACGGCGTGTTCAACCTTGCCATTGACCACGCAGGCGAGGGAAACGCAGTAGTGGGGAATACCGCGCATGAAATTACTGGTGCCATCCAACGGGTCGATTAGCCAAACGGTATCGGCCTCGGTATTGCCGGTGCGCCCGCTTTCTTCTGCCAAAAATCCGTGATCAGGATAGGTTTTTTGAAGGTGGTAAAGAATCTCTTTTTCCGCGGCGATGTCGACCTCGGTTACGAAGTCGGCGGCGCCCTTGGCTTGAGGCGTGATGCGATCAAGTTCGTCAGATGCCCGCACAATCAGGTCCCCGGCTTTGCGTGCCGCGCGCAGGGCTATCGAGACCATGGGTTCCATATTTATCTCCGAAACTTACCGGGGTGTGCGCTTCGCGCGGGCGCGCATGATAACAGGGGTGAGCGCCTTGGGTTACTGCTTTGTTACACTCCGGACCCTCGCGCGCCCTGATCGAGGTCACAAGCACCGCAGGTCATGCCCGCCGAGGCAGGCAAAGTAAAAGGTTTCTGTCATGAGTCTCGACAATATTCGGGTAGTGCTGGTGCACACCACACACAGCGGCAACATCGGGGGCGTCGCGCGCGCCATGAAAAATATGGGGCTCAAGAAGCTCACTTTGGTAAAGCCTCTCGAGTACCCCGCGCCCGAGGCCACGTGGCGGGCCGCCTCGGCGATTGACGTCCTGGAACAGGCTACGGTGGTCGAAACCGTGGCCGAGGCGGTGGCTGACGCTCAGTTTATTGTTGGCACCAGCGCTCGCGAGCGACGTATTCCATGGCCGGTACAGGATGCCAAGCACTGCGCTGCACGACTGGTTGATAACGCGCAGGCCGGGGAGCAGGTCGCCATTCTGTTTGGTCGTGAGGACAGAGGCTTGCTCAACGAGGAGCTGGAACTCTGTAATTTGCACTGTCATATCCCGACTCACGAGGATTACCCATCACTTAACTTGGCGATGGCGGTGCAAATACTGGCCTATGAGATCCGTATGAGGATGTTGGGCGATAGCGAGCCCACGGAGGAGGATGCCCATTGGGACACACCCTTTGCGACCGCGAAGGAGATGGGTCACTTTTACACGCATTTGGAGCAAACCCTCATTGATATAGGCTTCTTAGACACAAAAGCACCCCGGCAGCTGATGCGGCGGTTAAAACGACTTTATAACCGGGTTCGGTTGGATGAAATGGAGCTGAATATATTGCGAGGTGTGCTCGCCGAAACTCAAAAAAGCCTGAAGCCCCGGGGGGATAAGCCCAAAAAACCTAGCAAATAAGTAGGTTTTTTACTTGAGTAAATTACTAGGTTTTGTCACACTCCCACCTTGGAGGATGACAGATGAAATTGACCACCCGCGGCCGTTATGCGGTCACTGCCATGCTGGATTTAGCGATCCATGGCCTCGAGCGGCCTGTATCGCTGTCTGATATCTCCTCGCGCCAGGAGATTTCCCTGTCTTATCTAGAGCAACTCTTTGCCAAGTTGCGCCGCTGTGACCTTGTGACAAGTGTCCGTGGCCCCGGAGGCGGCTATCTGCTGTCGCGCGAGCGGGCTGGCATTTTTGTCGCCCAAATCATCGATGCGGTTGATGAGTCGGTCGATGTCACCAACTGCCAGGGCAAAGGCAACTGCCATCAGGGTGAGGTGTGTTTGACCCACCACCTTTGGCAAGACTTGAGTGATCAGATCCATGGGTTCTTGAGTCGAATTAGCTTGGCTGATCTGGTGGATCAGCGAGGCCAGAGTCATCCAGAAAACCGAGCGATGACCGACGACGTTATTCAGCAGCTTGTGCTGCAATAGGAAGGAAGCAATGAACGCACCGGCACAGTTGCCTATCTATCTCGACTATCTCTCAACCACCCCCGTTGATCCACGGGTTGTGGAGGCTATGACCCGCTGCCTGTCGATGGAGGGCACTTTTGGTAACCCCGCCTCCCGATCACATCAGTACGGCTGGAAGGCGGAAGAGGCGGTTGAGAATGCACGGAACCAGATCGCCGAATTAATCAACGCCGATCCTCGGGAAATCGTGTGGACCTCGGGAGCGACCGAATCAGACAACCTCGCCATTAAAGGGGTTGCTCATTTTTATCAGAAGAAGGGTCGCCACATCATCACATCAAAGATCGAGCACAAAGCGGTGCTTGATACCTGCCGGCAGCTCGAACGGGAAGGTTATGAGGTGACTTATCTCGCCCCCAACGAGGCGGGGCTGACGACGCCTGAGATGGTGTCGGCGGCGATGCGCGAGGACACAATTTTGGTTTCGGTGATGCACGCTAACAACGAGATCGGCGTGGTCAATGATGTCGCGGGGATTGGTGAAGTCTGCCGGGCTGCCGGCGTGCTCTACCACGTCGATGCAGCGCAAAGTGCCGGCAAAGTCCTGTTGGATATGGAGACCATGAAGATCGATTTGTTGTCGATGTCGGCCCACAAAATGTATGGCCCTAAAGGGATTGGGGCGCTCTATGTGCGGCGCAAGCCGCGGGTTCGTATCGAGGCACAGATGCACGGTGGCGGCCACGAGCGCGGTATGCGCTCGGGAACCTTGGCCACGCATCAGGCGGTTGGCTTTGGTGAGGCAGCGCGCATCGCCCGTGAGGAAATGCTGGTTGAAGGTGAGCGCTTGAAGGCCCTGCGTGAACGCTTTTGGGCGGGCATCAACGACATCCCAGAAGTGCATATCAACGGTGACGAAGACCATCGATTACCCGGTGCGCTGAACGTGAGCTTCGCGTTTGTTGAGGGTGAGTCTCTGCTGATGTCATTGCGGGATCTCGCCCTGTCCTCGGGCTCGGCTTGTACCTCTGCGAGTCTGGAGCCTTCGTATGTGTTACGGGCACTTGGGCTTAATGATGAGCTTGCACACTCTTCGCTGCGATTTAGTTTTGGCCGCTTCACCACAGAGGCGGATGTTGATCACGCGATCACGCAAGTGCGGCATGCCGTTGAAAAGCTGCGGGAGTTATCGCCGCTTTGGGATATGTATCAAGACGGAATTGATCTCAACACAATTGAATGGGCGGCGCACTAGCGTCGGCCAATGCATTTACTACCAGGGAGTAAGTTATGGCTTACAGTGACAAAGTAATCGATCACTACGAAAATCCCAGAAACGTGGGTAAGTTCGATGACAGCGACGACGACGTGGGTACCGGCATGGTTGGAGCGCCTGCCTGCGGCGATGTTATGCGGCTGCAAATTAAAGTAAACGCCGAGGGCGTGATCGAAGACGCCAAGTTCAAAACCTACGGTTGCGGCTCGGCGATCGCTTCAAGTTCGCTGCTCACCGAATGGGTGAAGGGCAAAAAGCTTGAGGAAGCCGAGCAAATCAAAAACACCGAGATCGCTCAGGAGTTGGCTCTGCCGCCGGTCAAGATCCATTGTTCCGTTCTGGCTGAAGACGCCATTAA
>CBFHQV010000131.1:0-3573 GCA_965658055.1 Luminiphilus sp.
AACTGGTTCAGCATGATTTGCTGGGCCTGCTCTCGACGAAACCGCTCGGGGGTGTACCCGGCGTTAGCCAGAACCACTTTGTATTGGTCGGGATCAAACTGGCCGTCGACCATAAAGGCATCGATGCTTGCAACCAGCTCGCCAATGGTGCGACCCGACGCAGCAAGGGACTCTGCCTCTGCCTGCTGCAGCAACAAGGTCCGCTCTATTAGCCCCTCGAGTGCACGGGGGCTTATCCGATCGTCATCCAGCATAGCCGGGTCAATGCTGTCCCCGAAAATTTGCATCAACTGACGCTTCTGGTTTTCGACGGCAATTTGCAGTTCCTGCGGTGTGATCTCCACACCGTTGACATCAGCAACAGAGGTGCCACTACCTCCAAATAAGACGGACTCCAGGCCAAAACCTGCAAAGGAGAGCACAATAAGTAGGACCAGCACCCGGGCCGCCGTACTTTGGGCGCCCGATCTCAAGGACTGCATCATGACTATATTCTTCCAATTAATGCCACGAGCTCGTGGCAGCAAGCGCACCCCGACCACCGAAGCGCCATTACGAAAAAAGGCGCCAAGGCGCCTCTCATCAGCGCCTCATCAAAGAGGCGCCATTATAAACCCTAGTACAGAGAAGGTTAGCTTAGTTGCAAGCGTCCTTCAGCGCCTTACCCGCCTTGAAGCTGGGGGCATTTGAGGCGGCTATCTGAATTGTATCACCGGTGCGCGGGTTTCTGCCTTCGCGGGCAGCTCTGTGTTTCACTGCAAAGGTGCCAAAGCCCACCAGCGAAACGGTTTCTTGTTTACTTAACGCGGACGTAATGGCGCCCAGCGCAGCATCAAGAGCACGACCAGCGGAGGCCTTAGACAAGTCAGCTTCAGCGGCGATAGCGTCAATCAGATCGTTTTTATTCACGGAGTTACCCCTCTTTGTTGTTTGTGCTTCGGATAGCACTGTTCGTTGTGTCCGGATTTACAGGTTATACCGCGTTTTAGCTTAGGGTCAACGGCAAACGGCCAATTTTTGAGCCTATATCACGGTTTCTAAACTCAACCATGTCAGTGAGCTATTGATCGCTAATGCGCTGGAGGTCGAACCTCGGTCTCTACAGTGTCTATCGCGCTAGATGATACGGCCGGATCAGCCAAGTAAGCTTCATCCGACAGAGGATCTGGAACACGCTCAAGCGCTACCGCCAAGACTTCATCGATCCACTTAACAGCTTTGATATCGAGATTGTCCATTATGTTATCCGGGATCTCGGCGAGGTCACGTTCGTTCTCTTTCGGAATAATCACCGTCTTGATGCCGCCCCTGCGAGCTGCGAGCAACTTCTCTTTCAGCCCCCCGATTGGGAGCACCTCACCCCTCAAGGTGATTTCACCGGTCATGGCCACATCGGCTCTAACAGGGATTTGTGTGGCGATGCTCACCAGCGCCGTGCACATGGCAATACCCGCGGACGGACCGTCTTTGGGAGTGGCACCCTCGGGCACATGGATGTGGACATCGTGTCGGTCATGATAAGCCGCTGGCACCCCAAGCTGCTGGGATCGAGACCGCACGACCGTCATAGCTGCCTGAATGGATTCTTGCATGACATCACCGAGGGAGCCCGTCTTAACCTGACGACCCTTACCCGCCACTGCGGCGGCCTCAATAGTGAGCAGCTCTCCGCCTACAGAGGTCCAAGCGAGGCCTGTCACCTGACCCACATGATTTTCGTCCTCGGCGATACCAAAATTAAACTTTCTCACGCCAAGGAGATCAGCCAGCAGTTCACTGGTAACTGTCAGCGGCCCCTGTGACTCTCCGGTCGCAAATCGCTTGACCATTTTTCGGCACACTTTCGCGATCTCGCGCTCGAGGGCTCTCACTCCCGCCTCGCGTGTGTAATAACGAATAACGTCGAGCAATGCCTGCCCGTCAATCGTCATTTCACCCTGCTTTAACCCGTTCTGTCGCAGCTGCTTCGGCAGCAGGTAACGCTCACAGATATTGAGCTTTTCATCTTCCGTGTAGCCCGGCAGCCTGATCACCTCCATTCTATCGAGCAGAGGTCCCGGTATATTCATGGTGTTTGACGTACAAACAAACATAACGTCGGAAAGATCGTAGTCGACCTCGAGATAATGGTCATTGAAGGCATGATTCTGTTCCGGGTCGAGCACTTCCAGCATCGCTGATGCGGGATCACCCCGGTGATCCATTCCCATCTTATCTATTTCGTCCAGGAGAAAAAGCGGGTTTCGCACACCCGTCTTGGCCATTTTCTGAAGTAACTTTCCAGGCATTGAGCCAATATAAGTTCTTCTATGGCCACGAATTTCAGCCTCATCGCGGACCCCGCCCAACGCCATACGGACAAATTTTCGATTGGTAGCGCGGGCCATGGATTCTCCGAGAGACGTTTTACCCACCCCAGGTGGTCCCACCAAACAAAGCACAGGCCCCTTAATCTTGCGAACACGCTTTTGGACCGCGAGATACTCTAGGATCCGGTCCTTGACCTCTTCCAGCCCATAGTGATCCTCGTTGAGAATCTTCGCAGCGCGCGGTAAATCGTGTTTTATCTTGCTGCGCTTCTTCCAGGGCACGCTGACCATCCAGTCAATGTAGCCGCGAACAACCGAGGCCTCTGCCGACATTGGCGACATCATTTTTAGCTTGTTGAGTTCCGCCACCGCTTTTGACCGCGCTTCCTCCGGCATCTGAGCCTCGTCGATACGCGCTTGAAGGTCATCAACTTCGTTGGGAGCGTCGTCCATTTCCCCAAGCTCTTTTTGAATCGCCTTCATCTGCTCGTTGAGGTAATACTCCCGCTGGCTTTTCTCCATCTGCTTCTTTACCCGCCCACGGATTCGCTTCTCGACCTGAAAAAGGTCGATTTCTGCATCCATGAGACCGAGCAGGTGGTTGAGGCGTTCGCGCAATGTGGCAATTTCCAGGATACGCTGCTTTTCTTCCAAATCTACGCTCATGTGAGCGGCGATGGTGTCAGCCAAACGGCTGGGCTCGTCGATTCCTGACAGCGAGGTCAGCACTTCGGTGGGTACCTTCTTACTCATCCCGACATACTTCTCAAACTGCTCAACAAGCGTATTGACGAGCTCCTTTGCCTCTTCTGCTGGCAGCTCCTCGGTTTCAATTTGCCGGCAATGGGCTACCGTAAAGTCCCCATCGTCGTTCATCGCTTCTATGGCGGCTCGAAATTCCCCTTCGACAAGGACCTTAATGGTGCCATCGGGCAGCTTGAGAAGTTGCAAGATATTGGAGACCGTGCCCACCTGATACAGATCGTCGACACTCGGGGCGTCGTCAGATGCATTGCGCTGCGCAACTAGCAACACCTGCTTGTCGCCGCGCATGGCCTCTTCGAGGGCTTCAATTGATTTTTCACGACCCACAAAAAGTGGCAGCACCATGTGGGGGTAAACCACAACGTCCCGAAGGGGCAGCAGGGGTAGTTCGGTGGCGACGACGTCAGTCATAAAATTCTCCGGATTTCTCCCCAGTATATGGGGATACTACGCAGATTTTGCAACCGCGGCCCACCAGAAAAAAGCGCTCCCGGGCCAG
>CBFHQV010000132.1:0-3527 GCA_965658055.1 Luminiphilus sp.
CAAGTTGTTCTTTGGCTAAAAAACGACCAGACAAAAGTCGTCGCAAAAATCATCATGGCACGCGGATCAAGGTATAGTACAGACACTGTCAACATGCCACTGCATCAGGAGCCCTCGACACATGTTCCTATCCTCGTCTCCTCGCCAGATCTTGGCTACCACTTGCTTGCTATGCCTGTGCCTCAGCGCCTCCGCTGCCGATTACCATATCAATATTCTTGCCACCGGACTTGATAAACCCTGGTCTCTGGCTGAACTGCCCGATCAGCAGGGGTTTCTCGTCACCGAAAAATCAGGGCGGCTGCTGAAACTGGGGACCGACGGTACTGTATCAGTCGTAAGTGGAACGCCTGAGGTCTACTTCAAGAGTCAGGGAGGACTGCTAGACGTCATCCTCGACCCGGCCTTCAGCAGCAATCAACGGATTTTTCTCTCCTACGCCGCGGGGGATGGCGACAGCAACCGCACCACGGTAGCCAGTGCACGTTTGACCGATCAGGGGCTACAAGACTTAACCGTGATTTTGGAAGTAAACCCGGCAAAAGCGAAAGCAGCCCACTACGGGGGTAAGCTCGCATTTTTGCCCGACGGATCGCTGCTAGTAAGCGTGGGCGAGGGCTTTGAATACCGCGAGCAAGCTCAGGCGCTCGACAGCGAGCTGGGTAAGTTGTTACGCATACACCCCGATGGAACCGCTCCCTCGGATAATCCCTTTCCCGAGAAGGCACCCAGGGTATACAGCTACGGGCATCGAAACCCGCAGGGACTCGCCGTCGACCCCGTTACGGGCACCCTCTGGATGACTGAGCACGGCCCCAAAGGTGGCGATGAGCTCAATCGCATCGAACCCGGCAACAACTATGGATGGCCGGCAATCACCTACGGCGTCGATTATTCAGGGGCCATCATTTCACCCTACACGGAAGCCGACGGCATGGAGCAACCCGTCGTTCATTGGGTGCCCAGCATCGCGCTGTCAGGGTTAGCGGTTTACCGCAGTGAGGCCTTCCCCCTGTGGGATGGCAGTTTGCTGATCGGAGCACTCAAAGACCAGAAGTTATATCGGCTAACACCAAACGACACGGGCTTTGACCAGAGCGAACCTTTTCCTGATGTGACTGGCCGAATCAGGGATGTCAGGGTGCTCAGCGATGGCAGCATCGCCGCGGTATCCGACGAGGGTTCGGTCTATCACATTCGCCCGGAACACTGATTCACCCGTTCTCTTTCAACCAGCACCCGCCGCATGTTGAAGCGTGCGGGCCTGCGACTAACGCCGCTTTGCTTACGCTGAGAACACCCCGATCCAAAGCCAAGGATATCTGACATGATCGAATTGCCTCTCACGCTTCCCTGCGGCGTCACCCTCCCCAACCGCTTATGTAAAGCCGCGATGACCGAGGGTCTGGCCAACCCGTCGGGCCACGCCACCCCGGAGCTGACCCGTCTCTACGGCTTGTGGAGTGATGGCGGGGCCGGTCTCCTGCTGTCGGGCAATGTGCAAATCGACGCCGATCATCTGGAACGCCCGGGCAACGTTATCGTCGACCGTGAACCCGACCCCCAGGTCATGTACACGCTGAAGCAATGGGCGAGCGCAGGCACTCGCAATGGCAACCAGTTTTGGGCGCAGATAAGCCACGCCGGGCGGCAGTGCCAAAAGATGGTAAACCCGCACCCCAAGGCGCCCTCAGCGGTGAAATTAGGCCTCCCGGGAGGACAGTTCGGTGAGCCGGTCGCCATGTCTGAGGAGGATATTCACGCCGTTATCACCGGATTTGCGCGCTGCGCGCTGGTCCTCAAAGACGCTGGGTTTACCGGCGTTCAACTGCACGCTGCCCACGGGTATTTACTGTCACAGTTTCTCAGTCCGCGCTCCAACCAACGGTCCGACCACTGGGGTGGCACCCTCGAGAACCGCGCTCGGGCACTACTCGAATCAGTTCGTGCGGTCCGCCTTGCGGTGGGTCCGGACTTCCCGGTCGGGGTTAAACTCAATAGCGCGGATTTTCAGCGCGGCGGGTTTGACTTTGACGAGAGTCTGCAAGTCGCCAAGTGGTTAGAGGCCGAGGGCGTAGATCTGCTCGAGATTTCGGGCGGTACCTACGAGCAACCCCGCCTGCTGAATGTCGATGGCATCGAGCCCGTGGAGTCCCAGTCGGTAAAAGCCTCGACCCGTGCTCGCGAAGCCTACTTCGTTGACTTTGCCCAGGCCATGCGCAAGGAACTCACCATGCCACTCATGGTGACAGGCGGCCTGAGGCGTCTCGACGCGATGGAGAGCGCACTCGAGACCGGAAGCGCCGATGTGATTGGTATTGGGCGACCCCTCTGTGCCATGCCCGATGCCATCAACCAGCTGCTAGCCGGTCGGGAGGAGCTGCCCCGCTTTGAAAATCAATTGTCGCTTCTCCCGCGCTGGTTGAAATTTCTCGAGGCCATCAAGCTGTTCAAAACCCTTGGAACTTTCGCCACTCAGTACTGGTACTACGAACAAATAAGCTTGCTTGGACACACCGGTGAGATTGACCCGAAGCTATCGGTGTTCAAAGCCACCCAGCGGCAAATGAAGGCGGCTAATGCGTGGGTCGCCGCGAGGCCGCCAGCCCCGTGACACCAACCCCGTGATAAAAGACACGAGGAACCCGCGATGAAAATTTGGGTCGATGCCGATGCCTGTCCTGTCGTCATCAAAGAAATCTTATGCAGAGCGGCCACCAAGCGGCAAATCGAAACCGCCTTCGTCGCCAATCAATCGATTCGATTGCCGCCCTCCCCCTGGTTAAAAAGCCTGCAGGTCCCAAAAGGATTTGACGTGGCGGATGATGAAATTGTGCAACGGGCACAACAAGGTGATTTGGTCGTCACCGCGGATATCCCGCTGGCTGCTGAGATCTTGGCCAAGGGTGGATTTGTCATTACGCCGCGGGGCGAGCGATACACCGAGAACACCATCAAACAACGACTTCAGCTGCGGGATTTTATGGAGACCATGCGCTCATCTGGGGAGCACACCGGCGGCCCGGCACCGATGAGTCAGGCCGATCGCAAACAATTTGCAGATCAACTGGACCGGCTCCTGCAGCGTTACGGCAACGTCTGAGCTTTCATGACGGTCAAACGCGAAATTTGGTTGCTTGCGATTTGCTCGGCGGTGGTCACCGCAAACGCCTATTACATTCACCCCATTATCCGAGCGGTCGCCGAATCCTTTGCGGTGAGTGAAAGTCAGGTGGGCTGGGTGCCGGCGCTCAACCAGATTGCCCTCGCCTTGGGTGTCATCTTGCTGCTGCCGTTGGGCGACCGGGTCAATAATCGCATGCTGGTGCGGGTGTGCTTAATGGCACAGGTATTGGCGCTGCTGGTAATGGCCACATCACCCAGTTTTTGGCTGTTTACGGCAGCGTCAACGGCGCTGGGGTTCACCACCGTAACGCCCTACCTGTTACCGGCTTACGTGTCCCGCCGTATCGAAGTCGCCAAACTGGGTTATGCCACTGCCATGCTGACCGCCGGAGTGATCGCCG
>CBFHQV010000133.1:0-3524 GCA_965658055.1 Luminiphilus sp.
CGCAATAAACAGTAGTGTCAGCAGCCGGCTATTGCGCCTGGCGATGTCCTGCTCGCGGAAAAAATCCATCTAGTTCGAGGATTACTGGAAACTGATGCTAGGCGCCGCCTGAATTGCATCGCTGTCCTCGAACTCGAGAAGTTCTGCGTCGACCTGATGACCGAAAAAGTTTGCAACCACCACATTTGGGAAGCTTTGGCGATAGGTGTTGTAGTTCATCACCGCGTCATTGAAACCCTGGCGTGCAAAAGCCACTTTGTTTTCCGTCGAGGTGAGTTCCTCAGAGAGCTGCTGCATATTTTGACTGGCTTTCAAGTCGGGGTAAGCCTCCATAACCACGTTGAGTTTCCCCAGAGCACTGCCGAGCGCACCTTCGGCTCCGGACAGTTGTTTGATGGACCCGGCATCGACACCGCTTTGCGCCGCAGCCTGTAGCGCTGTTGCCGCGTCGTTGCGAGCGGCAATGACCGCTTCAAGCGTTTCCCGCTCATGGGCAAGGTAACCTTTAGCAGTTTCGACCAAATTAGGAATTAGGTCGTAGCGCCGCTTGAGCTGCACTTCAATTTGGGCAAACCCATTTTTGAATCGGTTCTTGAGCGCCACAAGCTGGTTGTAGATTGCGACTGCCCAGATAAGGACAATGACAATAGTGGAAAAAAAGACGATCGCACCTGTACTCATAAGACCTCTCCCCCTGCGCGTAGACCACTAGCATAGCGTGAGGTAGCTACGGATGCACGGACGCCATGACGGGTCGCGTCCAGGCATGAGATGAAGCTCTTGTGGAGCGTGTTCTGGCAGGCTAGAAGCTTGGTCTAGGCAGCCCTGGGGTAGGTGGCCTGTTTATTGATCTGGCAGGCGCTGACTAAACCAGTGGTGAAAATGCTGGGTCGGGATGTCCAGAACCGGCGAGAACACGCCGCCAGCAAATCCGGGCGAAGCGCGTCCTCGCTGCATGCCCTCGACCACAGAAACATCCTCGGCAAAAACGACGCTCCAGGCCTCGAGAAGATTCTGTCGCCGTTCTACATACGGTTCACCCAGCGCGGCTTCGCCTGCATACATCAGTTGCAGACGTTCCCGGGTTTTATTGGTGGTCTCGGGTAGCAGGATAATGGCGAAAAAATGATCAGCTTGAATGCCCAGCAGAACGTTGGGATATAGCGAGAGGTACTCGCCTGTCTTCAGTTGATCTTGGGCCCATCCGGGAAAGATTGGGAGCGGCGCCTGATTGCCCCGCGTCAGGTCGTAGGTTCGGGTGCCCTGTCCTGATGCAAGAGGCTCCACGACCAGATTGTAATGCTCGCTCAGCGGGGAATAGGTGTTGAGGTCGGGATGGACGAAGGGCAGATGGTAGGCTTCGCAATAATTTTCGATGGCGAGTTTGTAGTTGCTCTCAACGGTTAGCTCGAGGCGACCCGTCTCACAGTCCGCAGCCAGTAGCTGATCGAACTCGGCCCCTGCGAGAGCCTGCCATCGATCAAGCATGGGCTGTAAATGATGGGCAAGCGTCGGTGCATCTCCCGACAGATTAATGAAAACGATGCCCATGGATTCCTCACAGCGCACCTCTTTAAGACCGTGGTCGAGGCAGTCGAAGCCGGGAACTTCATGGACACCCATACCGCCAATATTGGGCGTAGTTTTAAGCTGGCCACCAAGATCATAGCCCCACCGGTGGTAGGGGCAGCGAATCATGAGCCCTTTGTTGCCGGGCTCAACCACCAATTGCATACCGCGATGGCTGCAGACGTTATGGAACACGCGGATGTTGCTACCTTCATCTCGCAGCATGAGCAGAGGTAAGCCCATGAAGGAAACGGGAGCAGTATCGCCAACATCGGGTATGTCACAGGAGAAGCCAAGGCCAGCCCACGTCTTCGCGACCACGTCGTCACGCTCGCGAATCCAATGGGATTCTTCGGTGTACCAGGCGTTGGCCAAGCCCTGGCTTGAGAGCGTCATCGAGCCCTCCTTGGCCTCCGTTCCTACCGAGATGGGTTTGTTCATGATTCTTAGCTCCAGGGGAAGGGGCTGTTCGAGACCGGGTGGAGATCGCCCTCCGCGTAGCGCGAGAATCGAAACGGTTTCAGCAGGCTGGGGGTGTCGCCACAAATTGCCTCAGCGACCAGCGCGCCAACTCCAATCATTTTGTACCCGTGATTGGAGTCAGCGATAACAAAACAGTTTTCTTTCATCGTGTCGAAAACCGGGAAGCTATCGGGGGTAAAGGCACCGATGCCGCCCGAGGGTTCTTTTTTAAATTGGGGAATGGTGCCCGAGAATCGGGATTGGCAATGGGCCAGCGCGGATACCCACATGTCGGAAAACTCGGGTCCGACAATAAATTCAGGAGAAGCCGGTCCGTAGGGGTCGACCGCGACCTCATCGGCGGGTTTGTCGATGATGAAAGGCGCGGCACCTCCCTGAACGCCCCCAAAGTGGAAGTCGGGCTTGTAATAGATACCCCACATCTCGTCGGTGATGAGCCGTCCATCTTCATCTGAGTAAAGCGGTGCATCGGTGTCGACGTGAATCACCGGGGGCATTTCACCGTCATTGGTCACCTGGAGTTTGGGGTCAACCCCCAGGGTTCCCTCTTGCAAGGACCAATAGGTCCACATGGGGATACCTTCGGCGATCTGGTCGGTCGCAGGATTACGAATGCCAACAGTCATTGGAAGGTCAAGCATTGACCAAAGCTGCCGCACCCAGGGGCCCGCGGCGACCACACAGTAATCGCAGTCAATCTGGCCCTTATCGGTTTCTATCGCTGTTATCGCGCCGCTGTTGTCGCTCTTAAAACCGGTCACGCTGATGCCCGTGATGATGCGCACTCCCAGCGCTTCTACCTTGCCGGCTAGGCCATACATTGCGCGGGAGTTATTGGCGTAGCCCCCTGGCTTCTCGTGAAGCACCGAGGTAATGCCCTCTGCGCGCCAGTCCGAGAAAAGGGTTTTCATATAGCGGGTGCAGTCCTCGGCGCCCTCGACAAAGGTGGAGTCATAGCCAATGGCTTGTTGCTGCTGATAAATGCTGGCGACGTCTTCATGCATCGATTCGCAGCTAATCTGCATATAGCCTACGGGATGATAGCTGTAGGTCTCGGGATCGCTCTCCCAGATGTTGACGGAGTGCGCCATCAGTTCGCGCATGGCGGGTTGGTAGTAGTTGTTTCTAATCACCCCGCAGGCGATGCCCGTAGCGCCGGCACAGATCCCGGACTTATCTACAACGAGAATATCCTGGCCGGATCCTGTGCCGCGGCTAGTGAGCTCTTGAGCGAGATGAAATGCGGTGCTCAGGCCATGAATTCCAGCACCGATAATGACGTATTTGGCGTGAGAGGGGATGGCCATAAACATCGCTCATTATTGTTAATGGCGCGAGTGTGGCGATATTAGATAAGGCACGCAAGTATTAATTAGCAGTCCGGTAAGCTTGCCAAGATCCGGCTCAAGGTTGCCACGAAATTGCTTGCAGGAGGCTGTGTTTACCATCGGTCCAAAGCGGCCCGGCGACGG
>CBFHQV010000134.1:0-3428 GCA_965658055.1 Luminiphilus sp.
ACCCAAATCCCGGCCTCACCATCCATCGATTGGTACCAGCATTGACGAGCTGCTTGGCGTTGTAGTCGCCAGTCGGCGCCTCTACTTGTATCGAGGCGCCAACGATCAAACCCGGTTGGTACGCACGTCGATACTCCTCGAGCGTGAGCGCAGGCGAGCCGATGATATTCCAGGAGAGGCGCAGCCGTGTGTCCCCCCATTCACATCGGCTGACAGACGACAGCGTGCCGTACACCACGCCCGATCCGTCATAGCAGGTTCGAAAGGTTTGGAGATCAAACTTCGCCGCGCTACCAAAAAGCGAAAAGGTATTGAGATAGCCGATCGCCATTGCATCGATGGTTAAATCAACGTCTTTTACCGGTACGTTGGGGCTTGGGGTGACTTGGCCCTCACTGCGCGCCAGGCCCAGGACGAGGAAGTTCTGTCCTATGGGGACATTGGCGTAGCTTCGGGGTTCGAGCTCCTGCCCGACAGCAGAACCCGACGCTATCGCCAATATTAACCACAGACAGCGTCGTTTTGCGGTTTCAGCCAGCGCTGTCAAGTTGATCAATAATTGCCAGTACGTCGTCATGATGTGACTTCGTCTTCACCTTGTCCATGATGGCCTTAAGGCGTCCGTCTTTCCCAATCACGAACGTCGTACGCAGGATGCCATCAAATTCTCTACCCATGAATTTTTTGGGGCCCCAGGCGCCGTATTTGTCGGCAATTGCATGATCCTCATCAGACAAAAGCGGGAAGTTGAGTTGGTCCCGATCGCGGAACTTGGCGAGCCTTGTAACCGAATCCGGGCTGATACCCAGGGCGATAACACTGCGCTTCTTGAGATCTTTCGCGACATCCCGCAGTCCGCAGGCCTGAACGGTACAGCCCGGGGTCATTGCCTTCGGGTAGAAGTAGAGAATCACGCTTTGCTTGCCCTTAAATTGCTTTAACGACACAGCGTTACCGTCCTGATCAAAAAGCGTGAATTGTGGGGCTTGATTGCCGATCTTTGGAAAAGCCATGTAACGCCTCCTCGCTTAAACCTGACTGATGTATGGAGTGTTCAGGCCCGCGGTCTGGGGTGCCTGATCACGCTGTGGCGGATAGGATATTCGCCACTGCTCGTATCACTCAAAAACTCCTGCAATAACTCTTTCACTACCGGGAAGGCGAGCTGATCCCAGGGCAGCTCAGCCGGGTCGTAGAGGTGGCTGTCCAAACTTTCAGGTCCCACACCGTAGTGTCCCGAGGCAATGCCGCAACGGTAGAAAACATATATCTGGTTAATTTGCGGCACATCGAACAAACGATACAGCGTCAGATTCTCCGCCACGGCAGCTGCTTCTTCCAGGGTTTCACGCGCCGCCCCTTCGGCTGTTGTCTCGCCGTTTTCCATAAACCCGGCCGGCAGGGTCCAGAGTCCATATCGGGGTTCGATCGCGCGCTTACACAACAGAATTCGTCCCTCATGGACGGGCAGACAGCCAACGATCACCTTCGGGTTTTGATAAAAGATGGTGTCGCAGCTAGAGCACACATCGCGCTCGCGATCCTCTCCCGGCGGAATCTTACGCTCGGTCCTCGATCCGCAGCTCGCGCAATATTGGACGTCAAACATCACTTGGCCACTGAGGCCAGCTCATCATATTGACCGTTGCTAAAAAGCAAGGGCGCACCCTCGGCTGTTTGAAAATCGAGTACTTCGCCCACGATGATATGGTGATCGCCTGCTTCGTGGAGGGCAAACAGGCGGCAGCTGAAGTGGGCGATGGCGCCATTGAGCAGCGGCACATCGTGGGTGTTGTTGCTGAATTCTGCAGGCTCAACGGCGTGCTCACCGCGCCGAGCATACTTTCCCGACAAAGCCGCCTGATCACTTGCCAAAACGCTGAAGGCAAAATGCTCATTCTCGGTGTACTCCCTGAAGCATTCTGAATTATTTTGAATACTCCATAGGACTAGGGGCGGATCCAGCGATACCGATGAAAAAGAATTCGCCGTAAGCGCCAAAGCACCCGAATCCCTGTCATTCACGGTGATTAGGCATACACCCGTTGAAAACCGGCCAAGCGCCTGCCGAAACTCTTTACCATCCATTAGATGTCCTCATGCCAGCGTCGCCGGCGTTGTTCGTCTGTGTCTGCCGCCGCAACCCAGTGGGCCTTACCGTCAGCATGTCGCTCCTTTTTCCAAAAGGGCGCATTCGTTTTCAAGTGATCCATGATGAATTCGCACCCGGCGAAAGCCGCCTCACGGTGATGTGCGGTGACACCCACCCATACAATGGCCTCGCCAGCTTTTAAGGGGCCATACCGATGAATAATCCGCCAGCTGAGTAACGAAAATCGGGCCGAGGCAGAATCCCCAATTTCAGTCAGGACTCTCTCGGTCATACCCGGATAATGCTCCAGCTCGAGGAGGGAAACATCACCCAAATAGCCAAAATCCCGGACTTGACCTGAAAATACCGCGACGGCGGCATGACCAGACGCCGCCAACCTGTCGTACTCCTGCGCACCATCAAAAGGCTCGATCTGTACGCGAACCCCCATATCAACCCCCCGTCATGGGAGGAAAAAACGCAATCTCATCTCCATCATGCAACGGCTCTTCGGTCGTTACGACGCGTTGATTGACGGCATGAATCACATTGGGGTGTGTCAGCTGCTCCTCCCAAAAAGAGCCATTCTGCTTGATCAATTCCTGCTTGAGAGCTCCCACCGTGCAACAACTTGAGCTCCATTCGAGCTCAAGCATGTCGGTGTTGAGCGCCTCTCGGAGCAGCGAAAAAAAACGCACGCTCAACATGACTCACCCCGATCCCACTCGCCGCTTTTGCCTCCCGCCTTGGACTCAAGCCTGGTTCGCTCAATAATCATCATAGGGTCGATGGCTTTACACATGTCGTACACGGCCAACGCCGCTACCGAGGCGGCCGTTAAAGCCTCCATTTCTACGCCTGTTTTGCCGCAGGTCTTGCAGATCGCTTCGATTACCAACCCGGGCAATTCGGCATCGGGACGAATGGCGACCTCGACCGATGACAGCGCCAATGGGTGGCATAGCGGTATTAAATTAGAGCACTGTTTCGCTGCCTGTATGCCCGCTATTCTAGCCACGGCGAGCACATCACCTTTGGGCACATCCCCCTCGAGGATTGCCTGCAGGGTATGCTCATTCATGACCACTGAAGATGTCGCGACCGCCCGACGATTGCTATCTTGTTTCTGACTAACATCGACCATGCGCGCGTCGCCCGCTGCATTGAGATGGGTCAGCTGTGGCTCGAGTTTTGTCATCTGCGAAACTTGTGAATCGGAACGTCGGCGAAGCATAGCAGATTGCCAAACTCGACGTGTTCTCGATTCAATTCTGTCGTTTCCCGCGGCGGGTGCTCCTGACAAAAAACTAGAGCAGCACTTTGGCAGACTTTGGTG
>CBFHQV010000135.1:0-3411 GCA_965658055.1 Luminiphilus sp.
ACCACAGGTGGAGCAGCTTCTGCCTCTGGAGGCATCCGATGATGAAAAGCTATCCCACCACTGGGACTACATCTACGAACCCGATGCTAAAGAACTTCTCGATGGGCTGTTGACTCGCTATATAGAGTCACTTGTCTATCAGGCTGTTGTTGAAAACGGCGCCTGTGAGCAGGCGGCGCGAATGATAGCGATGAAGAATGCCAGCGATAACGCCGGCACGCTGATTGATGATCTTCAGTTGGTTTATAACAAAGCGCGTCAGGCGGCGATTACCCAAGAGCTGTCCGAAATTGTTGGTGGTGCGGCGGCGATCAGCTGAAATAGCACATAAAATTTGATGGGATTGGTGGTGTTAGCCGCCACGAGAAAGAAAAGAGTGAGGCTCAAACATGAGTAGCGGAAAAGTCGTCCAGGTTATTGGCGCGGTAATTGACGTGGAGTTTCCACGGGACAGCGTCCCCCAGGTATACGACGCCCTTACGGTCAGTGACAAAGGACTTACCCTCGAGGTGCAGCAGCAGCTTGGTGATGGTGTTGTTCGCGCGATTGCGATGGGGTCGTCCGAGGGAGTCAGTCGAGGCTTGGCGGTGGAAAATACCGGTGCGCCGATCTCCGTTCCTGTGGGCACTGAAACCCTGGGCCGCATCATGGACGTTTTGGGTAATCCCATTGATGAGCGTGGTCCTATTGGGGAGCAGGAGCGTTCTTCGATTCATCGTCCAGCACCCACTTACGAAGAGCTTGCCGCGTCTGAAGAACTTTTGGAGACCGGTATCAAGGTGATTGACCTGGTCTGCCCATTTGCAAAAGGCGGCAAGGTCGGTCTTTTCGGTGGTGCGGGTGTTGGTAAGACCGTAAACATGATGGAGCTCATTAACAATATCGCCACCGAGCACTCGGGCCTCTCTGTTTTTGCTGGTGTTGGAGAGCGGACGCGGGAAGGAAACGACTTTTACTACGAAATGCAGGAGTCTGGGGTCGTTAACGTTGAGCAGATGGACAAATCCAAGGTGGCAATGGTCTATGGCCAAATGAACGAGCCACCGGGAAACCGTCTTCGTGTCGCCCTGACCGGATTGACGATGGCGGAGAAGTTCCGTGACGAGGGGCGTGACGTACTCCTGTTTGTTGATAACATTTATCGCTATACCCTTGCAGGAACTGAGGTTTCAGCTCTGCTAGGGCGTATGCCTTCCGCGGTGGGCTACCAGCCGACCCTGGCGGAGGAAATGGGGGTACTGCAGGAGCGCATTACCTCGACCAAGACGGGGTCTATTACATCTATTCAGGCGGTGTATGTTCCTGCGGATGACCTGACTGACCCGTCACCTGCGACGACGTTCGCCCACCTCGATTCGACGGTTGTTTTAAGCCGTGATATCGCCGCTAAAGGAATCTACCCCGCGGTCGATCCATTGGATTCAACATCGCGCCAACTGGATCCCCTGATTATTGGCCAAGACCATTATGAAGTAGCTCGTGGGGTTCAGTCGGTATTGCAGCGGTACAAAGAGCTCAAGGACATTATTGCAATTTTGGGCATGGATGAGCTGTCTGAAGAAGACAAGCTGACGGTGGCTCGAGCTCGAAAGATAGAGCGATTCCTGTCTCAACCATTCCATGTTGCAGAAGTCTTTACCGGCTCACCCGGCATTTATGTGTCGTTGAAGGACACCATTGCGGGCTTCAAAGGGATTCTCTCCGGCGAATACGATCATCTGCCAGAGCAGGCGTTTTACATGGTGGGTTCAATCGAACAAGCTGTCGAGAAAGCAGCAACGCTCTGAGGTTAGACGCGAGATAGATTTATGGCTATGACCATACACTGCGACATTGTTTCTGCCGAGGCCCAGATTTATTCAGGCTTGGTGGAGTTGCTGGTTGCTACGGGCGCCGATGGTGAGCTGGGTGTTTGTTATGGCCATGCTGCGCTGTTGACCAGCCTCGTGCCGGGCCCCATTCGTGTTGTCGAGCAAGGTGGTGAAGAGCATATTTATTACGCTTCAGGTGGTTTTCTGGAAGTTCAGGGTGATGTGGTGACGGTGCTTGCGGATACCGCTATTCGTGCCGATGACGTCGATGAGGCAGCTGCCGAGGCCGCACGTCGGGCCGCGGAGGACGAGTTGGCCAACCAGGGAGCAGAGCTGGATTACGGTCGGGCGTCAGCACAGCTGGCAGAGGCGTCGGCGCAGCTTGCCACGCTCAGAAAGTTAAAAAACCGGGCTGGCCGCGGATAGACTAAAACTCACTGAGCATCATCCCGCTAATAGAAATGTGAAAAAGCCGCCTTAAAGGCGGTTTTTTTGTAGGGTTTTACATCACCAACCGTTGTTATTCTATGTTTCCTTTGATGTTTGGTAGGTCACGGGTCCAGTCAACATGGTGTTAGAGGTCATTATTCTCGCTGCCGGGAAGGGCAGCCGCATGCAATCCACGCTTCCAAAGGTGCTGCACGCGCTGGCTGGTGCTCCCTTACTCCAGCACGTCGTTAACACCGCTAAAAAACTCAATCCCCACGCCATTCACGTGGTTGTTGGTCATGAAGCGGACGCGGTGCGGGCGGCTTTCTCTCGGGAATCGCTTCTCTTTCACGAGCAAGCTGACCAGCTCGGAACCGGTCACGCGGTGATGCAGGCGACCCCGCACTGCCAACCTAACAGCATTGTCCTGGTGCTTTATGGGGACGTGCCGCTTATCCAGGCTGAGACACTGAGCACGCTGTGCGAAGCGGCTACCCAATCCCCCGCCATGCTGTCTGTACTGCTCGAAAACCCCGAGGGTTACGGCCGGGTCGTCCGCGACGCTCAGGGAGAGTTCCAGGCGGTTGTCGAGGACAAGGATGCGACTCAAGACCAGCGCCATATCAAAGAGGTGAACACCGGTATTTTGGCTGCCCCCGCTAGTTTGTTGACCGCGCTTTTGAAGCAAGTGACCAACGCTAATCAGCAACGGGAATATTATCTCCCCGACATACTGGCCCTTGCTCGTGCCGACGGGTTATCCATTCCGATTCACACCACGAGTGACATTATCGAGGTGTTGGGCGTCAATGATCGCTTGCAGCTAGAAGAGCTAGAGCGCGCGGCTCAGCGGCGTCAGGCAGAAACCCTGATGCGCCAAGGGGTTGCCATTAGCGATCGCCGGCGAATCGATATCCGTGGAGAGTTGATATGCGGTGAGGGTGTCTCCGTCGATGTAAACACCGTTTTTGAAGGTCGCGTCGTGTTGGGGGATGGCGTAAAGATTGGCGCCCACTGCGTCCTGAAAGACACAGAGATCGCTGCCGGTTCGGTAATTGAGCCCTTTTGTCATATTGAGTTAGCGGTTATTGGTCAGAACTGCCAGGTCGGCCCCTATGCCCGGCTTCGCACGGGTACGCGATTAGATCCAACCAGCAAAGTGGGCAATTTT
>CBFHQV010000136.1:0-3087 GCA_965658055.1 Luminiphilus sp.
CAACGCTCGGCCGAGATTGGACATGTGGTCGAAGTCGCGAACGCCATGGTGATGAATCCATTTCATCACTTGCTCTGCGCGAAAGCGCTTTTCCCCAAGCTCGACGAAAAACGCTTCCATCTGGGCGCGACTCAGTCCCAGCAGATTAACTTTGCTGGCCGGGTCCGAACTGGCAATCAGTGTCTCCGGCGTAGTCATGGCAATCGCTACTTAGGTACGCTCGCAGATTTCGCTAGCGGCGAAGAAATACGCGATTTCCCGCGCAGCAGACTCTGGGGAATCTGATCCGTGGACCGCATTCGCATCAATGGTCTGAGCAAAATCGGCGCGGATAGTACCCGCTGCCGCTTCTTGGGGATTAGTCGCCCCCATAAGTTCACGGTTCTTGGCTATGGCACCCTCACCCTCAAGCACCTGAACCACGACGGGTCCGGAGGTCATAAACGCTACCAAATCTTTGAAAAAAGGACGCTCGCGGTGTTCGGCATAAAAGCCACCCGCGACCACATCGGACAGCCGCATCATGCGAGACGCGACGATACGAAGGCCTGCTTGCTCGAAGCGCGTATAGATCTCACCAATCACATTCTTCGCTACAGCATCGGGCTTGACGATCGAGAGGGTACGTTCAACAGCCATGAGTCACTCCAAGGTTTAATGTTTAAGGGGTTTCGGCGATGGCCACAGAGCCATTTCGAGGGCGCAAATTATATGTCACAGCCTGTTATCTGTCATGGGCGATCAGGCCACCAAACCCCGTCAAAGACCGTGAATAAGCCGCTTTAAATCAATACCCTAGCGGCCATCGCTGCGGTGACAGCTAAAGGCAATCTGAGCTAGTGCTGCTCTCTCGCGTGGTTAATCGTGTAGCGTGGAATGTCGACCACCAATGGCGCGTCCCCGACGATGGCCTGACACGAGAGCCTGGACTCGGGCTCCAATCCCCATGCCTTGTCGAGGTAGTCCTCCTCGAGCTCATCTGCCTCGTTGAGGGAATCGAAGCCCTCTCTCACAATAACGTGACAGGTGGTGCAAGCGCAGGACATTTCACAGGCGTGCTCGATAGCCAGCCCGGCCTCGAGCAAAGCCTCGCAAATTGATACCCCTGACTCAACCTCCACCACGGCGCCCTCCGGGCAAATCTCGTGGTGGGGCAATACGACTATCTGCGTCATTCGCCCACGTCCTGTTCCAGTGAATCCAAAGAAACCCCAGCCAACGCCTGCTGGATGCTTCTGTCCATCCGCCGCGCTGCAAACAACTCAGACGCTCTGCCAGTCTGCTCTGTAGCACCGCGTATCGCTTCCGCGTCATCCGATGACAGCATTTCCTCAAGAGCAGTGACAGCGGCTTCCAGAGCCCCGCGCTCTCCGGGGTCGAGCAGTTCGCCATCGGTCTCTAGAGCGGCGCCAATCCCCGCGATTAACGCCTCGGCATCCACTCTGGCTTCGGTTAACTGACGCGCCTGCATATCCGCCGCCGCGTTTTCATATCCCGCTCGCAACATATCGGCAATGGCGGTATCGGCCAGCCCATAGGAGGGTTTCACCACGACTTGTGCTGCTTGCCCCGTGCTCTCTTCCCGTGCAGAGACCTCGAGCAAACCATCGGCATCCACTTGAAAGGTCACTCGGATGCGGGCTGCACCCGCCACCATCGGGGGGATACCTGAGAGCTCGAAACGCGCCAGGGAACGGCAGTCCTCCACCCGTTCGCGCTCACCCTGAACGACGTGTACCAGAAGCCCTGTCTGTCCGTCCCGAGCGGTCGTGAACTCCTGCGCCCTGACAACGGGAATCGTGGTATTGCGCTGTACGATGCGCTCCACGAGGCCCCCATAGGTCTCAACACCCAATGACAGTGGGATCACATCCAGTAGCAGCACATCATCCTCACCGCGGTTACCCACCAATAAATCGGCCTGCCTCGCCGCACCCATTGCCACAACCTGATCGGGATCGATATCGCTCAAAGGTTCACGCGCAAACAAGGCACCGACAACCTCTCGCACCGCCGGCATACGCGTGGACCCTCCCACTAACACCACCTGATCAACGCGATCGATACCGGCGTCCGCAAGGCAACGGCGACAGGCATCCAAACTTCGATTAATCAGAGGCGCACAGAGGGCGTTCAGGGTGTCGCGATCAACCGTTAGTGTCGGTCCGTCAGGCATAATCTCACCCAGATCAGCGGTGACGCTAGAGTGCTCGGTCAAGGCTTCTTTCAGGCGACGTCCCAGCGCGTTAAACCACCGCTGCTGCGCCGCGCTAACATCTTCGGTGTTGATCTGTTGCATCAAATAGTCAGCGAGCAACCGATCAAAATCATCCCCCCCTAACGCACTGTCACCGCCGGTTGCAAGCACCTCGAAGACGCCGCGCTCCAGACGAAGGATGGATATATCAAAGGTGCCTCCGCCGAGGTCATAAACGGCGATGACACCCTCGTCTCCGCTGTCCAGGCCGTAGGCCACCGCGGCCGCCGTGGGTTCGTTCAGCAACCGCAAAACCGGTAGCCCCGCCAATTCAGCGGCCTGACGTGTGGCCTGCCGTTGGGCGTCATCGAAATACGCGGGTACCGTGATCACCACACCATCGATGCGATCGAAGCCGGCGTAATCCGCCCGTTGCCTAAGTGCTCGAAGAATATCCGCCGAAACTTCAACCGGGGTCACCGGGCCGCGGGACGTCGCGAAAGCCAAACCTTCTTCTGCAAAGGCAATATAGCCCTCATCGGACACCTCACCCCGGTGCTTACCCATAAAGCGCTTTGCGGACGCAATGGTATCCGGCGAGGCCTCTACCGCCCTCGCCATCGCCGCCTCACCCACGGTGATTTCGGCGGCGCCGTAGTGCACAACCGAGGGCAGTGACGAGCGACCCGCGTCATCTGCCAACACCGACAGCGCTTGGCCATCAAAGTGGGCGATCAAACTGTTGGTGGTACCCAAGTCGATGCCTAGCCCGACTTTGCGCGGGCGGTCACTGGCCTGCTCGACAGCACCGGGCTCGGCGATTTGCATCAAGACCAAGACGCCACCTCCGAGCTACCCAGAGCAGGAAGCTCCTGCCGCAACTTCGCCAG
>CBFHQV010000137.1:0-3030 GCA_965658055.1 Luminiphilus sp.
CTCAGGGCGACATTCCAAATCTTCACCTACAAAAACATGAGGGTGGCGACGCACCAACTTCCTAACCAGTCCATCGATCACCGTATCCAGATCGAAGGCCCCCAGCTCGCTGCCCAGCTGGCTATAAAACACAACTTGGAACAATACATCGCCCAGCTCCTCGGCAATCTGCTTCAGGTCAGCCTGCTCTATCGCCTCTGCCAGCTCGTAACACTCTTCCAACGTATACGTAATGATAGTTTCAAAGGATTGCTTTTGATCCCAGGGGCACCCCCCCTCCGGATCTCGCAACCTCTCCATGACCCGCTTTAAATCCCCCATCGTATAGCGAGTTTCTGCCTGCCCTGGAGCCTGCCTCCTCGTCATTAATCAACCAACCTCTTTACCGCGATAACATTATCGAGCCTTGATAGCTTTTCCAGAACGCTTAGCAGCGCATCTATTGAAACCACCTCTGCTGTCACTTTCATTTCTGCCGTATTGTCCATGGGGTTACTCAGGGTGTTAACGGCGGTAACATTGACACGTTCTCGCGCCATAACTGCGCTGACGTCTGCGAGTAAACCCTGTCGGTCGTAGGCGGTGAGGCCGATGTTGACTGGAAAGCGATCCTCCTCAGCAGCCCCCCAGCTCACCGCAATGATTCTCTGAGGCCCGTCACCGCTCAAGGCCAGCAAGCGCGGGCAGTCGGCTCGATGCACGGTAATACCTCGGGATTTGGTGATATACCCTTCGATAGGATCGCCGGGAACCGGCATGCAACAGCGAGCAAATTGAGTCAGTAAATTGCCTACCCCATCGACCCGAACCGCATCTCTAGGTGAGGATTTGGACGGTCGCACTACCCAAAATGGCTTTTCTTCCCGATCACCACTGGTAACTGTTTGGGCCACGCGAAGAATTTGCTTGGCGCCAAGCTCTCCCGAGCCGACAGCAATGAACAAGTCCTCTACAGTATTCTGGTCAAGCTTTTTTGCAATCTCTTTGTAGTCGAGTGAGGTAAGCGATAGTCGCGCGCATTCTCGCTCGACTAACGCTCGGCCCGCGGCAATGTTGTCTTCACGGTTTAAAGATTTAAACCACTGCTGAACTCGCGCCCTCGCTCGGGAAGTTTTTAAGTAACCGGCTCCCTGCAACAGCCAGTCCCTTCTGGGCGCAGGCTCGCTGCCGGTGAGAATTTCCACTCGTTGGCCCGTCGCCAGGGCCGTTGTTAGCGGGACCAGCACGCCATTCACCCGTGCCCCTCTACATCGATGGCCCACCTCTGTATGCACGTGATAGGCGAAATCCAAGGGTGTCGCGCCATGAATCAAGCTGACCACATCACCTTTGGGCGTAAATACGTATACCCGATCCTGCGCGGAATCGAAACTGAACTGCTCCGCCACCGCCGCATCATCACCAACTGTTTCATGCCATTCCAACACCTGACGGAGCCAGGTAAGCTTGGCTTCATAGGTATCCTTGGAGGCCGCCTGAATATCGCTGCCCTTGTAGCGCCAGTGGGCACAAACGCCGAGCTCGGCCTCCTCATGCATGCGCCGGGTACGAATCTGCACCTCCAGAATCTTGCCCTCGGGACCAATGACGGCGGTGTGCAAAGACCGATAGCCGTTCTCCTTTGGATTGGCGATGTAGTCGTCAAATTCATTTGGGATATTTCGCCACATGCCGTGTACCACGCCCAAAATTTGGTAGCAGTCGGAAATATCGTCAACTAGGATCCGCAGTGCGCGAATGTCATGCACCTGGGAAAAGCCAATTCCTTTGCGCTGCATCTTTCGCCATATGCTGTAGATATGCTTGGCGCGTCCGGCGAGCTCAAAGTCGATTTCAGCATCGGTTAATACCCGCGTAAGATCCCGCTTTACACGGTCGATAAATTGATCCCGATCCGCTCTCCGACCATCCAACAGCTTTGCTATTCGACGATAGGCGTCCTCATGGGTATACCGAAATGAAAGATCTTCCAACTCCCATTTGAGATGACCGATGCCGAGCCTGTGCGCGAGAGGCGCATAAACGCTAAAAACCTCCCCTGCTATACGCTGCCTTTGCTGACTGCCCGCTGACTTTAGACCGCGCATCGCCACGGTACGCTCAGCCAACTTAATCAGCGCAATGCGGACATCATCGACCATCGCGATAAGCATTCGCCTTACATTCACATTGGGGGCGGCGGCTTGTCCAAGTACCGGCACATCGCGGATATCCGTGAGTTCACTTACGGCGGCCATTCGCAAAACACCATCGACCAATGTCGCCACGCTAGCGCCAGCGAGCTTTGTAATATTGGCAATTTCTATACGCTGCTCACGGACTGCACGATAAATCATCCCGGCAATAAGAGCGTCAGTGCCCAGACCAAGCTCTGCGAGTATTTGAGCGACCTCCAGGCCCACGGAGAGCGGATCAGATATCCCTACCCAGTCGGTAGTTGCAACGCCCTCCCCCGCGGGCAGCGCTCGCAAGAGCTCCGCCGCCTGCATCAGCCTATCGATATCCCGGGGCTCCGCTCCCTGTGGTTGCGCGCAAAACCAATCTCGCAGGTCACCCTCGCTCATCCGGCTGGCGTGAGGCAATGCCCGAACTTTAACCAACTGGAGGGCTACTCCTCGTAGATGCCGGAGGATAGATAACGGTCTCCCCGGTCACAGACAATGGCAACAATGGTCGCATTGGTCACTTCCCTCGACAGGGATAAGGCTGCGCTCACCGAGCCCCCCGAGGAAACCCCAGCAAAAATACCTTCCTCCCGCGCGAGTCTTCGCATCATCTTTTCGGAGGCGGCTTGACTGATGTCGATGATGCGGTCGACGCGAGCTGACTCAAAAATGGATGGCAAATAGTCGCTTGGCCAGCGGCGAATACCGGGGATTTGCGATCCATCCTGTGGCTGCAGTCCTATTATCTGGATCGCCGGATTTTGCTCTTTCAGAAAAGCTGAAACCCCCATAATGGTGCCCGTTGTCCCCATGGAGCTGACAAAATGGGTCACTTCGCCACCCGTTTGACGCCATATCTCGGGGC
>CBFHQV010000138.1:0-2963 GCA_965658055.1 Luminiphilus sp.
ACGGCTATCGCCCAAGACGATTATGCCCTTGGCGATGCAACACTGCAGCTCAATAGCGAAGGCGCTCGACTCGCCCGGGAAGCCGCCGACGAGGTTTCCGGGGAAACTCCGCATCGCCCACGGTTTGTAGCAGGGGTTCTGGGGCCCACGCCGAGAACCGCATCGATTTCCCCCGATGTCAACGATCCAGGGGCTCGCAATATCACATTTGACCAGCTCGCTGCTGACTACACCCAAGCGGCAATTGCCCTCATCGAAGGCGGTGTCGACTTGCTCATGATAGAGACCGTGTTTGACACGCTTAACGCCAAAGCAGCCACATTTGCCTGCGAGGCTGCCATGGAAGCGACGGGCATAAAGCTGCCCCTCATGGTCTCCGCCACCTTCCCCGACACCAGCGGGAGGCTACTGTCTGGCCAAACACCCGAGGCCTTCTGGCATGCGATATCCCACGCAAAACCGCTCATCGTAGGAAGTAACTGCGGACGGCGGTTCAAGGAGGTTCGACCCTTTCTCGAAACCCTGTCCCAAACGGTAGAGTGCTACTTCAGTGCTCATCTCAATGCGGGGTTACCCAATGCCTTCGGTGACTACGACGAAACCCCCAGCGAAATGCAGGGGGACTTCACCGAATTTGCACAGCGGGGTTTTCTCAATCTCGCCGGAGGCTGCTGCGGAACAACACCAGAACACATTAAGGCAATAGCCTCCGGAGTTGCCGAGATAGCTCCTCGTTTGCTTCCCGAAGCGTCGCAAGACACCCACCTGAGCGGCCTTGAAGCTTTCAGCTTCGCTGGGAAAAACTTCGTCAACATCGGCGAGCGCTGTAATGTAACCGGGTCGGCAAAGTTCAAACGACTCATCCTGGACGACAACTTTAATGAAGCCCTCGATGTGGCTCGCCTTCAAGTCGAGGATGGCGCCCAAATCATTGATATCAACATGGATGAGGGCATGCTCGATGCCCAGTCGGCAATGACCCGCTTTTTATCGCTGTCGGCGGCGGAACCCGACATCTGCAAAGTGCCTTTTATGGTTGATGCATCAGCATGGCCAGTCATCGAAGCCGGTTTAAAGTGCATCCCGGGAAAGGCTGTGGTCAACTCGATTAGCTTGAAGGCGGGTGAAGAAGAATTCCTCGCCCAGGCCTCGCTATGTCAGCGATACGGAGCCGCCGTTGTTGTGATGGCGTTCGATGAAGATGGTCAGGCTGATACGCTTGATCGAAGAAAAGCCATTTGCCAGCGCAGCTATGACCTGCTGGTCGAGCGGCTTGATTTCAATCCCAGTGATATTATTTTTGATCCCAACATCTTTGCGATCGGTACGGGCATCGAAGCCCACGACAACCACGCCGTAGATTTCATCGAGACGACACGCTGGATCAAACGTGCTTTGCCGGGCGCGAAAGTATCCGGCGGTGTATCCAATGTGTCTTTCTCATTCCGCGGCAATAACCCTGTGCGCGAGGCCATTCATTCGGTTTTTCTATTTCATGCCATCAATGCCGGGTTGGATATGGGAATCGTCAATGCCGGGCAGCTCGCCGTTTATGACGAGTTGCCAGTTGATTTGCGCGATGCGGTGGAGGACCTGGTGTTAAACCGCCGTCCTGACGCCACCGAGCGCCTGCTGGACATGGCGCAAGGCCTCCAAGGTACAGGCTCTCAGGGGCGACAAGAGGATCTCTCTTGGCGAGACCAAACGGTAGCAAAGCGCTTAGAACACGCCCTCGTCAAAGGAATAACCACCTACATTGAAGCCGATACCGAGGAGGCCCGTGCACTCGCCGCCAAACCCATTCACGTCATCGAAGGCCCTTTGATGGACGGCATGAATATCGTGGGAGACCTGTTTGGCGAGGGCAAGATGTTTCTGCCCCAAGTCGTAAAGTCCGCTCGAGTCATGAAACAAGCCGTCGCCTACCTCCAACCGTTCATTGAGGCTGAGAAGGCCGCGGGGAAGCCCAGCAGCAACGGCAAGATCCTAATGGCAACGGTCAAAGGGGACGTACACGATATCGGAAAAAACATTGTCGGCATCGTTTTGCAATGCAACAACTTTGAAATTATCGATCTGGGTGTCATGGTGCACTGCGAAGAGATCTTGCGCGTGGCCCAGGAAGAGCGGGTTGACATCATCGGCTTGTCGGGGCTTATCACCCCATCCCTCCAGGAAATGGCGCATGTAGCCGCTGAAATGCAGCGTCTCAATTTCAACATCCCATTGATGATTGGCGGGGCTACCACGTCGAAAGCACACACCGCGGTAAAAATCAGTCCCGCCTATAACAATAACGGTGTGATTTACGTGCCCGATGCTTCGCGTAGCGTATCCGTCGCTACCAAGCTTATGGGAACTGACCGGCAACAATTCGTCCTTGCAACACAGGAGGAATATGCCGACATAGCGGAGCGAGTGGGGCGACGAAAAGCCAATCGGCAGCGGCTTTCCTACTCTGACGCAGTTGCCCGCGGATTTGACGGCGGCTGGGATGATTACGTGCCGCCGACACCCCGCTTCACAGGGGTAAAACTGATCGAAGACTACCCGCTTGAAAAGGTAATCCCGCTCATCGACTGGACGCCCTTTTTTATTACCTGGGATCTGCACGGAAAATTTCCTGCCATTCTCGAGGATCCGGTTGTTGGCGAGCAAGCAAAACTACTCTTTGCTGACGCACAGGCCATGCTGGAGAAAATTGTGGATGAGCGCTGGCTTGACCCAAAGGCTGTGGTGGGATTTTGGCGGGCACAGCGAAAGAACAGTGACGACATCAACCTTTACAGCGATCAGAATGAATTGGTGGCAACGCTACATCATCTTCGCCAACAGATGGAGAAGCGACCCGGGGAGCCTAACCTGTCGCTGGCTGATTATATTGCGCCCGAGGGGGGACCCAACGACTTTTTAGGGGGGTTTTGCGTCACCGCTGGTCATGGCGTCGCCGAACGCACCGAAGC
>CBFHQV010000139.1:0-1146 GCA_965658055.1 Luminiphilus sp.
ATCGAGGGCGGAAAGACGGCCGAGGAGTGTGATCAGGTGGCATATACCATCGCCCATTCCCCCCTCGTCAAGACAGCGCTGTTTGCGAGTGATCCTAACTGGGGTCGCTTGCTTGCTGCCATTGGACGTGCGGGTCTGAGTGAGCTGGATGTAAATGGTGTGACCATCCACATCAATGATGTGCTGATTGCCGAGGGAGGTGCGCGGGCGGCGAGCTACACCGAAGAGGCCGGCGTCGCTGCCATGGCGCCGACTGACTTGCGGGTGCGCATTGATCTAGGGCGCGGTGAGGTGTCATCGGTGGTGTGGACCACCGACTTCTCCTATGACTACGTCAAAATTAACGCCGAGTACCGTACCTGAATGACCCAAGTTGTTCATGTTGCTGCAGGGGTTCTAACCGATAGCGGCGGCCGTGTGCTGATCGCCAGGCGCGCCGCCACAAGTCATCAGGGCGGTTTATGGGAGTTCCCCGGTGGCAAGGTCGAGCCCACCGAGTCTGGAGCGCAAGCCTTGGCGCGCGAGCTGGCTGAAGAACTCGGTGTCGAGGTGTTGGACTCCGAGCCGCTCATGCAGGTGGAACACGATTACGGTGACAAGTCGGTGTTGCTCGACATTTATCGGGTAAAGCGTTGGGTTAATGAACCGCGTGGTTGCGAGGGGCAGCCTCTGGCGTGGGTTAAGCCTGAAGCGCTCGAAGATTACGCGTTTCCCGAGGCTAATCAGCCCATCGTGCTACGACTCCAGGGTGCCGGCGCGTAGCAGCAACTCGGCGTGCAAGCCGTCTACCCGCTGGTGCAGGTCTTCCAGCGACGTGCTGTTGTCGATAACAATATCTGCCTGCTGCAAACGCGCTTCACGGGCCATCTGTGCGGCCATGATTTGTTGAACCAGCTCGGCGCTGTTGTCATCCCGCGCCATCGTGCGATTGAGTTGGGTTTGTTCCGATACGTCCACAACCACGGTGACATCGGCAAAGGAATTTTGCTTGGCTTCCAATAGCAGCGGCGAGCTCAGGACGACGTAGGGAGAGGTCGCTGCCTGCAGCTGTGTATGAATCTCCTCGCGGATCGCCGGATGCGTGATGCCTTCCAGCCACTGTCGTTCCTCGGGATTTTCAAACACAATTTTTCGAAGCGCCGCGCG
>CBFHQV010000139.1:1156-2954 GCA_965658055.1 Luminiphilus sp.
ATCGCCGGATGCGTGATGCCTTCCAGCCACTGTCGTTCCTCGGGATTTTCAAACACAATTTTTCGAAGCGCCGCGCGATTTAACGAGCCGTCATCCTGAATCACCGACGTTCCAAAATGCGCGGCGATAGCAGCGAGGGCAGGCTGCCCCGGCTCCACTACCTTGCGCGCGACCACATCCGCGTCCACAACACAAATGCCGAGGGCTTCGAGGCGATTGGTGACGGCAGACTTGCCGCTGCCGATGCCTCCCGTGATACCTACAATCAAAGCCACCGCAACTGCCGCTCAGAAACCGAGGAGAGCGTAATACTGAGTAGTGAGCGCTTCGCCGTAAAAAAGCGTTAGTAAACCCGCGCCCGCAAGATAGGGTCCAAAGGGCATAGGAGCATCCCGCTCGTGACGGCGAAGGACCACTAGACTGATGCCCAGGAAGGCGCCGACAAACGACGACAAAATAATGATCAGCGGCAGGGCTTCCCAGCCGAACCAGGCACCGAGTGCGGCCAATAATTTGAAGTCACCATAGCCCATGCCTTCCTTGCCCGTGGTGAGCTTAAACAGCCAGTAGATGCTCCAGAGTGATAGGTACCCCATGGCGGCGCCGATCACGGCGCTTTCCAGAGTACAGAAAACCCCCGCAACATTAACCAGTAGCCCCAGCCAAAGAAGCGGCAAGGTCAGGTTGTCGGGCAGGAGACAGGTGTCGATATCGACACCGGTCAATACGATAAGAAAACCAATGAGTACAAGGGCCGCTACGAGCATCGCCGTCGGGCCAAACACGAGAGCAGCGTAAAGACTCAACAGACCCGTGCAGAGCTCAACTACGGGATACCGCATGCTAATAGCCATGCCGCAACCGCCACAGCGACCGCGCAAGAGCAGGAAGCTGATCACTGGAATGTTCTGCCACGGCCGAATGCGCGTGGTGCAGCCGGGGCAGTGGGATGGCGGCGAGGATAGTGAGAGGCGGTTTTCCTCCGGGGGCGGTTTTTCGAGCAGCTCGCAGCACTCAGCGCGCCAGGTTTGCTCCATCATCCTGGGTAGGCGAAGAATGACAACGTTGAAAAAACTGCCCACTACCAGCCCCAACAGAAGGGTGCTGGTGTAGAGGAACCAGGAGGTCTGAAAAGCGTCTAGCCAACCCATGTGAGTGGCCTTAAATAACCGATCCGAGCATAAAGATTGGCAGGTACATAGCGATCATGAGTCCGCCAATCAATACCCCAAGGATAGCCATGATCATGGGCTCCATCAGTGCGCTCAGGTTGTCTACCGCGTCATCGACCTGCGTTTCGTATTGATCGGCGACCTTACCCAGCATTTCATCCAGCGCCCCCGACTCCTCCCCGATGGAGGTCATTTGCAGCAGCATAGTGGGGAAGAGGCCGGTGGCGCGAATGGATTGGTAAAGCGAGGTGCCCGAGGTAACGTCATCGCGGATCTGGAGAATTCCGGCGGCGTAGATAGCGTTACCCGCCGCTCCGGCGGTGGACTCGAGCGCCTCAACCAGAGGTACCCCCGCCGCGAACGTAGTTGAAAGGGTCCGCGAGAATCGCGCGACCACCGAGTCGTGAACAATACCGCCGATGATGGGCAACTTCAGCGACAGTGCGTCAATGCGGTCGCGAAACTTCTTCGAGCGCAACATGGCCTGGGAATACGACCAGCCGGTGGCCATGGCGGCGAGCAGCATAATGAACCACCAGGCCTGCACAAACTCGGAGATGCGCAATACGAACAAGGTAAAGCCCGGCAGGTCTGCACCGAAGCCCTTGAAAGTCTCGGCGAAAGTG
>CBFHQV010000140.1:0-2886 GCA_965658055.1 Luminiphilus sp.
CAAGTCTTTGAGTCGTCTGCTAAAGGCAGGCTCTTCCATACCGGTAAGCGGAGCGGTATAGGTGTCGAGAGGCCCCTTAGGTAGCTGTCCTGTCATTGCGACAGCAACCCGCTCAAACAGTGTTTCCTGCTCGGAGGGTAGGATTTCGGGTAACAGGAGGTCCTGGCGCAATCCTGACAGGTCGGTGCTTGCGGATTGGAGAGTCGGCAGCGAGTCGTCACCCAGCTCAAGAGTTTTAAGGCAGCCAAGGAGTTTCTCCAGGCTTCTTTGGTAGGCGTCTGCGTCGCTTTGTAGGGTCAGAATAGTGAGGGCATCTACCGCGATTGACTCAACCAGCTCCAGGAAGGGAGTTGCAAGTAACCTGCCTGAAAACAGCTGCTCCAAATCTTGAGTCACCGCGCGCTGCGCTTCGATACGCTTTTCTTTCCCTTCCTCCGCCGCGATCAGTCGATCAATGGCGGTTTGCTGCTGTCGGAGGAGCTTTAGCGCCAAGTCGGTGGTCTGATTGAGAGCGTGATCAAATGCCTGTGCGTCCTCTTTGAAAGATTCGTTGAGGTCAGTTGTAATTTGGTCAATCGTTTTTGCAATTTGGTGGTTATTCTCGGGAGCAAGTGTCATAACCTCGCTCAGTCGCTCCATGAACAGGCGGGCCGGATGCTCTGGATTTCGATAGAACTTGGGTTCACTGACTGATAGCTGAGCTAGCGGAAGGCGCACAGTGTTCATGCTGTTTTTGTGAGCTTCAGAAAGAGCAAGATGACTATCCATGGTGCTGTAGAGGTTATCAACCAACTGAACACTGCGTGTAAGTGGCGCAAATTCGGGGGTGAGTTGGTCGAGATCGAGTTGTCTCACAGTGCTATTAACTGCTCTGTCGGCGGTCACGCCCTGTTTGCGTAAATCGAGGATGTGTTTGGAAATCTCCCGTGCTTTATGGGAAAGGTTCTCCGCAGGCTCCGCCCCGGGCACCTCGCCGTCGAGTGCTGAGAGAGGGTTGTTCGCAGGGATTCCGCGCTTGCCGTCGACATGACTCCGTCCGGGCAGGTAATTTCCATGCTCCGCAATCAATCCCTGACTTCGATTGGCTAGACCATGTTGCTCGTGAGCCGCCCCGCTTGCGTCATCGGTTTTGCTATCTGGCGAGAGCATGTCGCTCAGGTAGGGGCCCGTCGCCGCTCCCACGTGATCCTCGGATTGCTCCTTTGATGGTGCAGCACATGCCTGCTGCTGATCCGGTATCAGATCAGAATTCCAGTGTGATGAATCGCTCTTGGGGTGCGGTTGCTGAGGCGTCAAGGGCTTTGACTTCTCGACGTCGTCAGCGAGTTGTGAGCCCTTTAGATCAATGACGTTCTCGATGTCGGGCATTAAACCCTCGTGGGTCAGCAACTCGTTACTTTTTTTATAGATATCCCCCATGGTAAGTAGGAGTTCGCTTAAAAAGAATCGATCGATTTCTCGCAGAATCGCTGGTGCGAATTCAAAGCTTTTTATGCTGTTGCGATACAGTTTCGCTAGCTTCTGCGGACCAATGGGGAGCTCAATATGTTTTGGGTTTGCGGAGAGTGCCTTTGCGACTCGCAGGGTAATCGCCTCCAAAGCTCGCCAATGGCGCTCCAAGGCAGTCTGTGCCATCCGATTAATGGCCAGATCGTCATTGAATTCGTCCAAGTCGACGAGGTCCAGCTCATCGGTGGTGGCGATATCTTGGGTGGCTGAGTGTCCGGCTGGCTTGTCGGGATTTATGAGATTATCAAAACCCTCTTCGATGTCTCTTAAATACGCTGCCACAACCGCACGCTGCTGCGCTTTTATTAGCGCATAACCCTCGAAGGCTTTTGGCCTCAGGGGTTGTGGGAGCGTTGTCACTGAGGATAGCGTGAACAGTTGCTCAGCCAGGGCGGAGAAAAATGCGGTAAGCTTGGCTTCAAGCAAGCTCCGAGTTTGCGTCGCTAGCAACGTTACCGTCTGGTTATCGCCGCCTCTCGATGGTCCGCTGTCTGTTGGCTGTTTCATCAATTGACTCCCCAAGGCTATTGTCCATCGGTAGCGCCGTAAAAACCAGCGACGCGCTTGGTAATTTGGCTTTGCCGTTGAGCCGCGTTCGGTGTGACTGACACCATTGCTGTGGAGCTGTTTAGTCGCGGTGGCTCATTGTGATTGTCATGTTTGATGGTGAATGACTTATGGCGAATGACTGATGGTGAGTGACTGATGGTGGAAGACAAAGCTAATGCCGAGCGGTCTGTTAGGCTCCGGCCTGAATGGTTGAAGCATCTGGATCAAGAGTTCAGTCAACCCTACATGACAGCCCTCGCTGCTTTTCTGCGCGAGGAAAAGGCTGCGGGTAAGACGATTTATCCGAAGGGCCCACACATTTTCTCAGCGCTGGACAGCACTCCCCCCGAGGCTGTTTGCGTCGTTATTCTCGGTCAGGATCCGTATCACGGGGCGGGGCAGGCACACGGGCTGAGTTTTTCCGTGCCTCGGTCGGTCGCCATTCCGCCCTCGTTGCGAAACATTTTCAAGGAAATCGAGCGAGACTTGGGTATCTCCACACCGGCCCATGGTTGTCTTGAGGATTGGGCACAAGCGGGCGTATTACTCCTCAATACGGTGTTGACGGTTGCGGCAAGCTCGCCGGGCTCTCATCAGGGGAGGGGGTGGGAGCAGTTTACCGACCGTGTGGTTGAGGTTATCGATCGCTGTTCACCCCCATCGGTATTCATGCTCTGGGGGGCCCAAGCCAAAAAGAAGGGGGCGGCTATTAATCGACAGAAGCATTGCGTTCTTGAAGCGCCCCATCCCTCTCCGTTATCGGCTCATCGAGGATTTTTGGGGTGCGGCCATTTTGGCGAAGCTAATCGCTTTCTGGTTTCACAGGGG
>CBFHQV010000141.1:0-2868 GCA_965658055.1 Luminiphilus sp.
AGAACCATCTGGCGAACCACCGCTTCGCTCACCGCCCCCGATTCCTCGAGCACCTGATGGCTGACGGCGAGCAGGGAGTGTTTCGCTTCGTTGGCGTAGGTCACGAAACCCGAACCAAACACCGCGGAGGAGCCCGGCTCTCGGGTGATCATCGAGGCAATCAGCCCCCCGGTGCAGGATTCGGCGGTGGTCAGGGTTTTGCACTGGCGCTTTAACGCATCCTGCACGACCTGCGCTAATTGCGTTTCTCCTTCACCGAGAATGTGGTCGCCAAATTTGGCCTCCAGCAACTCATAGGCGCGGGTTTGGTCAGGCACCTCATGGGCGTGGGCAACCGTCAGTTTCAGCTCCAGCTGTGGCATGCCGGCGCGAAATCCCAAATTGACCGTTGCCGGCCATTGATCCCCGAGCTCCTTCGCCCACTGCTGAACGGTGGACTCCCCCACACCGAAGGTTTGAACGCGCCGGATGTAAGCCGGGGCGCCACCCAGCGTCGCCGTGAGGGAGTCGGCGACCGCGGGTAGCATGGCGGCAAGCTCGGAGGGCACACCGGGGGTTGTGAGGAGCAGGCTGTTGTTAAGGGTCAGGGCAAACCCCACCGCGCTACCCACGGGGTTGTGGATGATGGTGGCACCGGTAGGCAGCCAGGCCTGTTTCATGTTGGCGGGATTGGCGCGAATGCGCCGTCGTTCGCACCAAGCCTCCACGTGAGCGCGAGCCTCGGGGTGCTCTATGAGAGGTGCTGCGCAAAGGTCAGCGACAATACTGGCGGTCAGATCAT
Organism: Luminiphilus sp.; assembly: GCA_965658055.1. GTDB lineage: Bacteria > Pseudomonadota > Gammaproteobacteria > Pseudomonadales > Halieaceae > Luminiphilus. The sequence continues at coordinate 782 of CBFHQV010000141.1, forward strand.
CGTCGGTTGGCCCCAAGCCGCCGTTAATGATGATGGCCTGGTGGTCCTGACTGAGTCGTGTGATGGCTGCTCGCAGCGCCTCGGGATCATCGCCCACGGTGCATTTTTCGGCCACGAGAATACCGTGGGACAGGAGATGTCGGGCGATAAGCGCCGAGTTACTGTCCACCGTGTCCCCGGTCATGAGTTCGTGGCCCGTGAGTAAGAGGGCGATCGCCGGTGATGACATCCTGATTTCCTAGATTGGGGGGCACAAGGATAACCAGATATACCCCGCCGGGGACATGGCGACCTTCAGCTGTTTAATATTCTATAAGGAAATAAAAAACTATTATTTATAATTTTAAGCGCTGACCTGTAAGGTTCTTGATCATTACTCTCTTGAACTTCAGGACACTCTGCTGGCGATGGCAACTGGCGCAACAACTCCCATGACGAGGCCTCCGATTGTGGATTTCGGGCTGACTGATTACCCCGCCACTCATGGGGTCCGGCCTGATTCCGTGACCCACAGCGTTGAACTCGACACATTTTCCGACTTTGCGCACCGGCTTTTACCGGAAGCCAACCGGGCGCTCGCCGGGGCCGACCCCGCCACCGCCATTGATTGGTCAATTCAATTGGCCGCAAGGTTGGCTGGATTGGAGCTGCCGCTGGCGGATTCGGAGCTTGACGGTCGCGCCTTGCCTATCGTGATGTCCACCAGCATGGGCGTTAATGCCGCTGTGATGTTACACGCGGTGACCGCGCAATTACCGGGGATTCCCGTGGTATGGGTCGACACGGGATTTAATGTGCCGGAGGCTTACCGCGTCGCCGACCAACTGGAGCGTGACCTCAAGCTTAATTTAAAAGTGTATAGCCCTAGGATGACATCGGAACGCATCCGCTCTCTCGCTGGAGGCATACCGCTTCCTGAAGAGGCCGAGGAGCATCGGCGGTTCACCCAACTCGTTAAGCTCGAGCCATTCGATCGGGCAATCAAGGAATTGCGACCCAAAGTGTGGCTGACAGGCATCCGGCGCGAGGAAACCGCACACCGTCGGACGCTCGATAAAGTTACCTTCGATGCCAGAGGCTTGATCAAAGTGGCCCCCTTTTTTGACGCCATCGAGCAGGACCTTGAGGACTACCGACGGCGCTATTCGCTACCCAGCACGTTGCGCTATTTCGATCCGACTAAAGTGCGTGAGGGTCGGGAGTGCGGTCTTCATACTCAGCCCACAGCGGCCTAGGAGTTGTTAAAAGTCGGCGTGGCTGTTTAAAAGTCGGCATGACTGTTTAAAAGTCGGCATGGCCGGGGGTTCGCGGGAAGGGAATGACGTCGCGCACATTTTCCATGCCGGTGATGTACGCCAACAGTCGCTCAAAGCCGAGACCAAACCCCGCATGTGGCACCGTGCCATAGCGGCGGAGGTCGCGGTACCACCAAAGGTCGTCGCGCAGCTGATCGTCCATCCGCGCATCGAGCACATCCAGACGCTCCTCGCGCTGGGAGCCGCCGATGATTTCGCCAATACCGGGAGCAAGCACGTCCATGGCGGCGACCGTTTTGCCGTCGTCATTGAGGCGCATATAGAACGCTTTGATTTCTTTGGGGTAGTCAGTGACAACCACGGGACGCCCGACATGGGTCTCAGCCAAGTAGCGCTCGTGTTCTGATGCGAGATCCATGCCCCAGCTCACGGGGAATTCAAAGGATTGGCCACAGCCTTCCAAAATAGCGATGGCCTCGCTGTAGCTGAGCCGCTCGAAGTTGGAATTGACGATCCCCTCGAGGCGCGTGATGACCGTCTCATCAATCCGCTGCTGGAAAAACGCCATATCATCACCGCAGCGGTTAAGCACTTCAGCGATAACCGCGCGCAACAGCCGCTCTGCCAAGGTGGCATTGTCGTTGAGATCGGCGAAGGCAATCTCGGGCTCTACCATCCAGAACTCGGCCAAATGCCGCGAGGTGTGTGAGTTCTCTGCACGGAAGGTCGGACCAAAGGTGTATACCTTGCCCATGGACAAGCAGTGCGATTCGACGGCGAGCTGGCCGGAGACCGTCAGGAAGGAATCCCGGCCAAAAAAATCCTGACTCG
>CBFHQV010000142.1:0-2782 GCA_965658055.1 Luminiphilus sp.
AAAGGCCTGCATCGCAGGCCTTTCCTCGTCTCTCCGCCAGGGGTTGGCGATGTTCGGGCTTGTTAATGCACCGTGGCTGAATCAAACACAATTTGCTCATTGCGCAAACTTCCTTTGATAGTAGCCCCCGGCGCAAATTCCCCGCTGAGAATCGATTGCGCGAGCGGGTTCTCGATCAACTGCTGAATAGCTCGCTTGAGTGGTCGCGCCCCATAGATTGGATCGAAACCGGCCTGAGACAGATAGTCGAGCACATCTTCGCCTAGATCGAGGGACAGTTCTCGCTCGGCGAGCCGCCCTCGAAGCCCCGCCAACTGGATGGATGCGATACCTCGAATCTGATCTTGGCGCAGCGGATGGAACACCACCGTCTCATCAATACGATTGATGAACTCGGGACGGAAGTGCTGACTGACCACGCCCAATACAGCGTGCTTAATCTCTCCGTAGTTTTCATCCCCCGCCATATCCTGAATCAAGTCTGATCCAAGATTGGACGTCATCACAATCACAGTGTTTTTAAAATCGACCGTGCGCCCCTGACCATCGGTCAGGCGTCCATCTTCGAGTACTTGCAACAGGACGTTGAACACATCGGGATGGGCTTTCTCGACCTCATCCAGCAACAACAGGCTGTAGGGACGGCGGCGCACAGCCTCAGTCAAATAGCCTCCCTCCTCGTAACCCACATAGCCGGGAGGTGCACCAATCAGTCGGGATACCGAATGCTTCTCCATGAACTCCGACATATCGATGCGAACCATTGCTCGCTCGCTATCGAACAAATACTCGGCAAGGGATTTACACAGCTCGGTTTTACCCACCCCCGTCGGACCCAGAAACAGAAAGGATCCGTTGGGCCGGTTGGGGTCTGACAGACCTGCCCGCGAACGGCGAACGGCATTGGCTACTGCGGTTACTGCCTCGGATTGCCCCACCACTCGCTCATGCAGGACCGACTCCATCTTGAGCAACTTCTCGCGATCGCCCTCCAGCATCTTGGCGATGGGAATACCGGTCCAACGAGATACCACCTCGGCAACCTCTTCCTCCGTGACTCGACTGCGAAGCAACTGCGCCGCCGGCAAGTCGTCACGCGAAGCTTCAGCCAATCGCTTCTCCAACTCGGGCAAGACGCCGTATTGAATTTCTGACATGCGCGCCAGATCCCCCGCCCGATGAGCCGCTTCAAGTTCAGTCTTTATCTGCTCAATTTCGCTTTTGATCTGGGCAGCGCCTTGTACTGCCGCTTTCTCGGCCTTCCAAATTTCTTCCAAATCAGAAAACTCGCGCCCGATGGTTTCTATTTGATCATCCAATAGTTCAACCTGTTTTTTGGCGGCATCAGTGGTGTCTTTCTTGACCGCTTCGCGCTCGATTTTTAGCTGGATGAGCCGCCTCTCAAGTCGATCCATCGCCTCGGGCTTTGAGTCGATTTCCATGCGAATACGACTAGCCGCCTCGTCAATCAAATCGATCGCCTTGTCGGGCAACTGGCGATCGGTGATGTAGCGCTGACTCAGTCGCGCGGCAGCAATGATGGCGCTATCGGTGATATCGACACTGTGGTGCACCTCATAGCGCTCCTTGAGACCCCGCAAAATTGCAATAGTGTCTTCCTCGGAAGGCTCGTTCACCAACACCTTCTGAAACCGACGCTCGAGGGCTGCGTCTTTTTCAACATATTGACGGTACTCATTGAGTGTAGTCGCACCGACACAATGGAGTTCTCCGCGCGCCAGGGCTGGCTTCAACATATTGCCCGCATCCATCGAGCCTTCTGCTTTGCCCGCGCCCACCATCGTGTGAATCTCGTCGATAAACAGAATGACCCGTCCCTCTTCCTTGGAAAGTTCATTGAGCACAGCTTTCAAGCGCTCTTCGAAGTCTCCCCGAAATTTCGCACCGGCCAACAGGGCCCCGAGATCAAGCGCCAGGATCCGTTTGTCCTTGAGTCCCTCGGGAACCTCCCCGTTAATCACCCGCTGTGCCAAGCCTTCAATAATCGCGGTTTTGCCGACGCCAGGCTCGCCAATCAGTACCGGGTTGTTTTTGGTTCGACGCTGTAATACCTGAATCGTGCGACGGATTTCATCGTCTCGACCAATGACCGGATCCAGCTTGCCCGCCTCTGCGCGAGCGGTGAGATCGACGGTGTATTTCTCGAGCGCCTGACGCGACTCCTCGGCCTCCGCCGACGACACTTTCTCTCCGCCTCTGACCGCATCGATAGCTGCACTCAACGCTGTAATCTCGACACCGGCGCGGGCGAGCAATAAGCCCACCGGTGAGCTCTTATCGAGCATGGCAAGCAATACCAGCTCGGAAGAGAGATAGCTATCTTTTCGATCCTGAGCCTGCTTGTCAGCGCGATTCAGTAGCCGGCTGGTCTCCTGGGAAATGTGAACATCCCCCGTCGAACCGTTAACGGTTGGTAGGGAGTCGATGGCATCGGTTACTGCCGTACCTAATTGTGCAAGGTCAACCTTGCACTGTTGGAGTAGGGGTCGCACCGATCCGCCCTGCTGATGCAGCATGGCACTGAGCACGTGCACGGGCTCGATAAACTGGTGATCACGCCCTACAGCCAATGACTGAGCGTCCGCCAAAACCTGTTGTAGCTGGTGGGTGAGTTTATCCATTCTCATCGCTTGATCCTCTTACCTGTCGAGCAGGAAATCCTTTTCGTTGCTCTATAAATGGAGGCAGTGACCCTATCTTTCAAGGGGGCATTAGAGGCCCTGTGTTCGAGGTAGTTAGCGGGGAAGCAAACAGACAACCG
>CBFHQV010000143.1:0-2708 GCA_965658055.1 Luminiphilus sp.
CGATTCCCGATGCTGCCAGCGTCGCTCCCATCCTCGCGCTTGGTGTCGGCAGATGCAGGGTTGCTCGCTGGATTGGTCACCGGTGACACCACGTTTGTATTGGCGCCATAGCGCTCCGCATTGATCTCTGTATAGGGGGTACCCGCAGGTGGTGGCCGATCACTCATGACCGGATTGCCGTTATCGTCATTCCAACGATAAAGATCACCGGCGACACTTAATGACACCTGGCAAGCGAGTGCAAAAAAGACCACTGCCAGTCTGGGCCTTACCTTTAATAGTGTTGGGAGAACACCCAATGGTGTTCGAAGATTGCCAGCCTGATGGATTACCTGAGCGCTGCTTGCGCATATTGATGCAGGGTGGCTGCTCCCCAGCGGGGAGGGGGGCATGGGCACCAGCAGATCCTTCGATTGAGTCGACATCACGGATCCTTGTTTGTCGATGATTGTGTGAAAACTACTGATGTTCGGGGTTTTCAGCAACATCTGGAGCGATAAATCCTCGGCATTTGTTGACTTTGGCGCCCGAAATTCCGACTATTCGGCACGTCACGCGAACGGCAACGGCTATTGATGAGTACCCTCATCCGCTGGCCTACCTTCACGACGGGATAGTTGTGTGGGCTGTTTGCGGGTTCCGTTTGATGTGCTTGGCACATTTCGGGCTCGACACTGCGCTACCTCGCAGGTCACCGATACACGGGTTTCGTGATCGATGTTCTCGCTGGTAGCAGGGATTCGATCCAACCAGTGGTTCGTGGGACAGATAAGTGTGGGCTATTACGACCCGAGTGTCGTTACCCCATGATTGTTCACAACGAACAGGCTGGAGCGAAACATGGAAATGCTTTCTGGCGGCGAGATGCTCGTCCGCGCCCTGCAGGATGAGGGGGTCGAATACGTTTTCGGCTATCCCGGCGGTGCTGCCCTGCACATTTACGACGCCCTTTTTAAACTCGATGCCGTCCCGCATATTCTCGTGCGCCACGAGCAAGCAGCGACTCATGCTGCCGATGGCTATGCGCGCGCGACCGGTAAGCCGGGCGTTGTGCTGGTGACCTCCGGGCCGGGGGCAACCAACGCGATTACCGGAATCGCCACTGCGTACATGGACTCGATTCCTCTGGTTGTTCTGTCGGGGCAGGTCCAGAGCCATCTTATTGGCGAGGATGCGTTCCAAGAGACCGACATGGTAGGTATTTCGAGACCTATCGTGAAACACAGCTTTATGGTGCAGCGCACTGAAGATATTCCGTCGATTATTAAGAAGGCTTTCTTTATTGCCTCCACAGGTCGTCCCGGACCGGTTGTGGTTGATATCCCCAAGGATTTGACCCACCCCGAGCACAAGTTTGAGTACCACTACCCAGAGTCGGTGAGCCTGCGGTCCTATCAGCCCTCGCAAAAAGGTCACACGGGCCAAATACGTAAGGCCGCGCGGCTGTTGCTCTCGGCCAAGCGTCCGGTGATTTACGCCGGGGGAGGTGTTATTCAAGGTGAGGGCTCAGCCTTGTTGACCGAGCTCGCGCGCACGCTCAATTACCCGGTGACCAACACGCTGATGGGCTTGGGCGCCTACCCGGGTTCCGACAAGCAGTTTCTGGGCATGCTCGGTATGCACGGCTTCTACGAAGCCAACATGGCGATGCATCATAGCGATCTGATTTTGGCGGTGGGCGCGCGCTTTGATGATCGCGTCACGAACACCGTGGGCAAGTTCTGTCCCGGCGCCAAGATTATCCATATCGACGTGGACCCTGCGTCGATAGCCAAAATTATCCCGGTCGATATTCCGATCGTCGGGCCCGTCGACACGGTTTTAAAAGAGTTAATCAACCAAGTCGCCGCGCAAATAGAGTCAACCGATAGGCCGCTACCGGACTCCGATGCGTTGACGCAGTGGTGGCAGCAAATTGAAAGCTGGCGTGAGGCCCATGGTCTCTGGCACGGCCGCCGCTATGGCGATAGTGAATTTGCGATGCCCCAGGACGTAATCAAATGTCTTTACGAAACCACCCAGGGTGAGGCCTATGTCACTTCAGATGTGGGGCAACATCAAATGTTTGCCGCCCAATACTACAAGTTTGACAAGCCCAGGCGTTGGATAAACTCGGGCGGCTTGGGAACCATGGGCTTTGGTTTACCTGCGGCGATGGGTATCAAGTTGGCCTTGCCCGACGCCGATGTGGCCTGCGTCACCGGCGAGGGCAGTATCCAGATGAATATTCAGGAGCTATCCACCTGCTCCCAGTATCAAACGCCGATCAAAATCATCAGCCTTCGGAACAACTATCTCGGCATGGTAAAGCAGTGGCAGGACATGCAGTACGAGGGGCGCTACTCGGAGAGCCATTATGCCGCCTCATTGCCAGACTTTGTGAAGCTGGCGGAATCCTATGGTCACGTTGGTATCAAGGTGGAGAAGAAAGAGGATCTTGAGCCGGCCATGCGCGAGGCGTTTGCGCTAAAAGATAGGTTGGTTTTTCTCGATGTCTTCGTCGAGCCCCATGAGCACGTATACCCCATGCATGTCGCGCCCAGCGGCGCTATGAAAGACATGTGGCTCAGCAAAACAGAGAGGACTTGAGATGCGACGTATACTTTCCGTTTTGCTGGAGAATGAGCCCGGTGCGCTGTCCCGGGTGGTCGGCCTGTTTTCCCAGCGGGGCTACAACATTGAAACCCTCAATGTAGCGCCTACCGATG
>CBFHQV010000144.1:0-2520 GCA_965658055.1 Luminiphilus sp.
CCTTTAATAAAATAGGGCTCGCCATCAACCTGCAGCTGAAAACGTCCGTCTGAGCCAGAAATGAGTTGAGATGTTGCCATGGGGGGAGGGGCGACTCGGGTGCTTATGGGGTTGGAAAGTCTACCCATGCCCCCCCATCCGCGCAGGGAAAAACCGTCAAACGGGTTCCTGATTGAGACCAGCGGTCCGGTCGACCCAATCGACGCGCGCCGGTACTCCTAGAGCTTTTCGGGCATTTACAGCATGACCGCGCCCGCGAGGGGGTTATGACCCGTCACCAGCGCCGCAAATTCGTCTGCCAACCGCTGGGATTCAGCCACGCAATGCTGCCAGTAACGCATCCGCTCCGCCTCCGGCATTTTCCCGAAATCCCGCCGATCGGGGATTTTTTTGAACGGCAGTTGATCGAGAAAAGCACGGCTCGGGCACAGCATAATCAACTGATCTACCGACGGTCGTCGTCCCGCCCGCCAGGGCAAAAATTTATCAAACCAGCCGCGGGTCACCCCGGCACCAAAATGCGGGTACAGCCACAGCTTATCCTCGCTGAGCGCCTCAAGATCGAAGTGGTAATCAATAATGCCGCCATCCCAATAAGCACCCTTGGGTCCTCCGGGCACATCGATAACGCCGTCAAACAAATAGGGAATGGCACCACTCGCTTTGAGCGCGCGGGCCACGTTGTGCTCGGTGAGCGCAACATAATGGGTGTTAAAGCCGGCGAGCAATCGAGACGTCACCGGACAAGCGCCCGACACGCCGATGTCATGGGGAGTATGGCGGGTGATTTTATGGGCAGTATTGGTGTGGGCGGTGTTGTTGCAGGAGCTGTTGTGGGAGAAAACCACACGATCAAAGGAAAGAGGCAACGTCCGCCGGGAGATCGCATTGCCCAGAGCCGCTACTGCGAGGCCCAGGGCCAATCCCCCACCCCCCGTCGCGTTGGTCAGCCCACGCCCCCGAGCGGTAACGATGTGGCTCCGCATCCAAGGATGATTCGGCACGGCACGCGCGCCATCCGGCCCCAGGGCTGCCTGTAATAATTGATCGCTGACAGCCGTTACCTCCTCGATAGACGGCTTGGGGCGGCTGTAATGCTGGGCGAGATATGCCTCCTCAAAACGGTCGTAGGCGGCAATCGGATCATCCTGAGCTAGCATCGCATGACGCCAGGACCCTATCGAGGATCCAACCGCTACCAAAGATGAGTCCCGCTTGCTCAGCAGTTCACGATAGAGTGCGCGATCAAGCTGGCCGAGAATGAGCCACTTCGGCCCCCCCGAGGCGCCAATCAGCCCGTGGAACAGTTCAGCGTGCCAACCCTCTGCCGCCAAGCGCTCGGCCGCCAGAGCGCCCACCCGCAGCTCAAGCGCCTGCACGGGCTTCAATCCCATCAAAGCAATGTCGGATCAATTTCATCGGTTGCGGTGTTGAATCCCTGATCCTCTCGCACTGCCGGCTCACGTCCGGCGACTAACGGTCGCATCATAAATAGGTGTACGCTACCGCTCAAAAACAAGAGTAACAAGTCTTCGCCATCACCCATACAACACGGTGTACGCGGATGGCGGGACTCTCCCATCATGCGCCTGAGACACAGATTTGCTCGGGCGCCAACGAAACGCAAAACGGGGAAAAGCCATGGCACTAGATCCGCAGTTCGATCCTAAGCAGGCGACCGATGCCTACATCAACAGTCTTGGCGACAGCGCGCTGGCACAGGCAGCCGCCTACACCACCGGCAATCATTGGTTGATGTTGGGAGGGCTCATTGTTTCGGTCATCGCTGCCTGGTTGTTGATCCGCAGCGGCGTCTTGGTGCGCGTGAGCAACAGCCTCGCCCAGCGCAGCTTTTTTACCCGCTGCTTTTGTATCTGCGCGGCCTTTATTGTGCTGAGCAGCATTGTCGAGCTTCCCTGGTCGCTCTACGCCAACTGGTGGCGGGAAACCCAATATGGCCGCACCAGCCAGCCTTTGAGTGACTACTTGGGACAGTCCGGTATTGCACTGGCCACCAACGCCATTCTCATGGGGTTATTCCTCACGGGGGTTTACGCCCTCATTCGGCGCATGGGGAAACTGTGGTGGCTCTGGTCGGGCGGTCTCACCGCGGGATTTTTCGCCGCGTTGCTGTTACTTGGGCCCATCTTCATCGAACCCATGTTCAATGATTACCAACCCATACCAGAGGGTGAAGTGAAAGATGCGGTAGAGGCAATGGCTGTCGAAGCAAACATCCCGCTGGACCGTATTTTTATGTATGACGGCTCGCGTCAATCGAATAACTTCACCGCCAATGTCAGTGGCATTGGCGCGTCGGCACGAATCGCTATTTCAGACGTGGCACTCGACGAGGCCTCACTCGATGAAGTCAAAGCGGTAACCGGACACGAGGTAGGTCACTATATGCTTGGTCATGTGTGGGATATCGTCGGAGTATTGACTGTTATAGTCATGGTGAGCTTTTTGCTAGCGGATAGGCTGTTCAAACCAGTTGCCCGCTTTTTCGGTGCTGACGAG
>CBFHQV010000145.1:0-2510 GCA_965658055.1 Luminiphilus sp.
TGATTGGCGTCATCGAGCCGGTCGTGACCGGAGAAGCGCGTATCCCGAAACAACTGGTTATAGCTAAAGGTGAGTTCGGCGGTATCGAAATCCGGTTGCCCATTTTGTTCTTCGTATTCGCTGTATAGGTAGAACACGCGGGGCTCAAGGGTTTGGGTCATTCCCTTGCCACCGAGTGAGGCGCGGCGCTCAAAAATGAGCCCGCCATCGATGCTGAAGACGCCGGACCCCGCGTCGGGGGCGTCGTCCGGCAGGGCAAGCTGATCATCGAGGTCATAGCTCAGCGCGCGGTATTTGGCGGTGGGCCGCAGAAAACCCCAGGACCAATTCATCGGGTAGCTGACGCCGGCTTCCGCATAAATACGTTCGCCCGTCACGCGTTTGGCGTCGGTATCGAAGCTCGAATATTGCAGCAGACCAATGGGCTGAAAGCCCGCGTAGGTTTTGTTGCTCCGCCATTGTGCGGTTATTTGGGGAAGCTTCTTGTAATCGTCGCGGATGTCATCAGCCAGGCTTTGAAACTGCTGTGCCTGTATCGAGACCAGCCAATCCGAGCCCAGATAATCGATTTGTCCGAGTTGCATCAGCGCGGTTTGGCGCTGGGAGCTTAAGGTGCTGTTGTCCAGATCCCGCACGTAGTCCGGGTCGCTCACCTTGTTGTAGTTAATGGTAGTGCGCCAGCCAGGCCCAAACTGCCCCTGTTGCTGAACCCCGATCAGCCAGCGCTCACCGTCGGTGGGGTCAATCTCGTCGCGATACTTGTCATCGGTACCGATGAACTGGCCATTGACTTCCCACATGCCAATGAAGGGGTTAAGCCAGCGGCCCTGACCCTGATGTAACAGTCCCCGCTCGCCAATAAACCGCGGGGCGTAGGTCGCGTCGTAGTTGGGGGCGAGGTTGAAATAAATGGGCTGGGTATAGTCGAGTCCGCCGCGGGTATCTGAGCCAATCGAGGGAAACAGCAGTCCTGTTTTGCGCTGGTCGTTGATCGGGAAGGTGATCCAGGGCAGATAAAAAACCGGTATGCCGCCCACCTCGACAGTGGCGTGTTTGACCTCGGCCATGCCCTCCGCGGGGTCGATGGTGATGTCATCGCCCTTGATAAACCACTGGGGATCATCGGGGGCACAAAAGGTCATGGCGCCTTCATCGATATCGATATGTCCGGTGCTCTGCCGCTCGAGGGTGTTGGCGGTTCCGCTCATCTGGGTTTGGTGCAGAACAAAGCGGGCATTGGTGATCGTGGCCTCGCGGGTGCCCGAGTCGTATTCAAAGCTATCACCGAGCAGGGCGACCCCGGGTTCCCGATAGCCAATGTTGCCCTCGGCGGTGGTTATCTGCTGGTTGCGATCGAGCTGAACCGAATCGGCTCTGAGCGAGCGATTGCCCTGTCGTACCGAGACATCGCCCTGAAAACTGAGCGTGTCGTTATCGCTGTTGGATTCGTCGGCGCTGACCTGCACGTCGGTGCTACCGGGCTCCGTAGGGATCTGCCCGGCGAGTGGATCCACAAACGCACCGCCGCACTGACGACAACGCAGATCCTGCTGGGCCGCGGGTATCAATGGAAGGGGCTGCCAGTCGAGTTGGGCGGTGACGGTGAGGGATTCAATCGACTCGCTGGAGTTGTCGGTCTTGCTTGGGTCCATGCCCTGGGCCGCGGTCTCTGCGGCTTGAGGCGCGGGTGTCGCGCTGTACTGTGGTTGTGCAGCAGCTGTCTGCTCCTCGTCTATTAATGCCTCAACCTGTGCCGAGGCGTTTGTCGCGGCAAGGCTCTGGGCTGCCAATAGTGGCAGCGCCAGCGCAACGGCCAACGAGAGAGCTGAGGGTTTTGGGGTGTGCTGTAAAGCCAAGGACACCGCTCCGGATTTCACGGTCGTATGGGGCGAGGGCGGAGTATACCCGAGGCGGCCCAGGCTGTTGTGTCGAAAAGCCGGCTGTCTGGGAAGGTGGCGTTAGCGAGGGTCATCTAGCATGGGTCATCACTTCCATCGGCGAACAGAGCGCTCGGGAGATACCAGCCTTTGGGCGATCATAAGTCTGGCGCGGAGAACGGCTGGTGGGTATTGGGGGCTGGGCTTGATGGATGATCATGAGCGCGTTGGATGTTGGTGCCCTCATAGGCCTGGGTGAACATGGGGGCGATCCAGATGCGGATGTGATCGCCATGTATATACATATGCTATATACTCAGCTCGGACGCGTTTATGACGTACGGGTTTAGGAATAGCGCTGAAGCGGCGGCTAAGTAGCTCTGGGAACGCGCTGGGCTGGTGTGTGGGCTGGGCAGGGCTGGGTTGGTTCGCAGTGCGCTCTGTGTGTGCTCTGTGTGCGGCCAGCGTGGGGTGCCATCTGGACGGTGCCCCCTTGGAGCCGTTTGTTACCCAGATGAATCAAGTGTGCGGCAGTTAACGTGGAGGACGTGGCAGATGGCGACCGGATCAGTTTTTGAGAACAACAGGACGCAGGCAGTGCGGCTTCCTGCAGAGACCCGTTTCCCTGAGACG
>CBFHQV010000146.1:0-2415 GCA_965658055.1 Luminiphilus sp.
ACACCAGACATGCCGCCAAAAATTGACGGTCCCGACACCAGGTATTGCACGACGTTGGAAAAGATCCCGGCCACCAGATACAACCCCAGCACATTAACCGACCCGAGCGTAGTCTCGATTCGGCGACCAAACTCCCAAATCCAGAGGCTGTTAAACACCACATGCATCCAGCCAAAATGCAGTAGTGTCGGTGTGATAAAGCGCCACCAATCCTGCCCAACCTCACCAAATTGAGCACCTATCGGCGAGCCTGTAATTGGCACGAAATTAAACCATGGGACAAACTGGACCATCCCAAGCTCGCGAAATAGCAGAAAGACGATCCCGCTAGCCGCCACTAATGCAAAGGAAACGGGCGCGTCTTGGAGTTTATTTGACGAGCGCATCAGACCAGCGAAGCTTGTCCCTACAGCTAGCGTAAAAACTGTAGCCCGGCGGATGAAGCAGGCTTAAACGGCCGGTTTTTTTACGCACGAAAATCGAGTCTCCGGGAAGTGCCGTGATCGATACCTGGCCATCGCAAGTGACGGGGGGATGAATAGCATTGCGTGAGACTACGTCGATGCGTATGTCGGAATCGCCCTGTACGACAATAGGTCGGCTCGTCAAAGCGTGAGGGAACATCGGCACTAGGACCACCGCGTCCAGCGTCGGATACATGATTGGACCCCCCGCGGACAACGAGTAGGCGGTGGATCCAGTCGGCGTAGCAAGAATCAAGCCGTCGGCATTGAGTCGGTAAACAAACTCACCGTCTATCGCCAGCTCAAACTCTACCATCTGCGCAGAGGCTCCTGAATTTACCACCACATCGTTCAGCGCATGGGCCTCACCCACCACCTCGTCACCGCGCTTCACCTGGACCTCCAGCAAGAAACGGGAGTCTGTTGAGTAATCGCCTTCTAAAATAGCGGACACCTGTTTGTTGAGTTCATCAGGACTCACATCTGTCAGAAACCCCAGCCTTCCACGATTGATGCCAATGACCGGAGTATCGTGCTTGACTAATGTTCTGGCAGCACTGAGCAAGGACCCATCGCCGCCAATCACGATGGCAAGATCCACTGACTTTCCTATCGCGTCTCTTGATTTTGTTGCCCGCTTCTCAAAATGGGACAAGGTGGCGAGACGATCCTCCAAGGTGACTTCGATCCCGCGCTCGTCAAGCAGGTCGAGGAGATCCGCAACGATTTGAGAGACCCCCGGGTGCTCGCGCCGACCGAGCAGGCCGACATGCTTAAATTCTGTGTTCATGCTCCCAACCCTACATTGTTCCGTTCAAGCACCCGCTCCGCGCGGTAACTGGAGCGAACAAAGGTCCCCGCAACGACCTCCATGAAGCCGCGCTCGAGACCCCACGCTCGATAGCACTCAAACTGCTCAGGCTCGACGTATCTCGCAATCGGATAATGGTGGCGCGTTGGCTGGAGATACTGGCCCATCGTCAGCACGTCAACGTTGTGCCGGCGACAATCGTCCATGCAGGACTTAATCTCATCATCGGTCTCCCCAAGACCGAGCATCAGCGATGTTTTTGTGATGACCTCGGGGCGGTAGTGCTTGCCATGCGCGAGCACATCGAGAGTCTGTTGATAGCCGGCCCGCGGATCGCGCACCGGATGGGTCAAGCGCTCGACGGTTTCAATGTTTTGTGCAAAAACCTCGATGCCTGAATCCAGCAGGGTTTCTACCGCACTCACATCGCCCAAAAAATCCGGCGTCAACGCCTCGACAGCGGTACCCGGATTAAGTGCTTTCACTGCTTTGACCACATCGGCGTAACGTTGCGCGCCACCGTCCGGCAAGTCATCGCGGTTGACTGAGGTCAAGACGACGTAGCGAAGGTCCATCAGCTGTACCGCTCGAGCGGTATTTTCGGGTTCCTCGGGATCCAGCCACCCTTTGGGGTTTCCGGTATTGACCGAACAAAACCGGCAGGCTCGGGTACACACATCACCCAACAGCATGATCGTAGCGGTACCCGCACTCCAGCACTCGCTCATGTTGGGGCACTTGGCCTCTTCGCAAACAGTGGCCAAGCGATGCTCGTGGACGATTGTCTTTACCGCATCAAATTTCGGGCTGCTCTGGACGCGCATCCGCAGCCAATCGGGCTTTTTCAGCAAATCGGGGCTTTGCTGGGAGCGTTTGATGCCGTCCTTGATGGCGTGAATACCCTTGGTATTCACAAACTTGTCCCCGCTGTGCACCTGGACCGCGGGGATTCGCTCTGGAGCTTGGCTGTCAGTGGGCTCAGTCATGGGGCGGATTATACCCCATCTGCCAAATCAGAAGCCCGGAACTAGCCACCCATAACAAACAGCAAACTAGATCCGACTGACGGACACCGGAACGCCGTTAAGCGCTGCGTTGCCACAGAGAGGGTCAATAAACCCTGAGTCCGTGACATCGTTA
>CBFHQV010000147.1:0-2372 GCA_965658055.1 Luminiphilus sp.
CACGCCACGCGCTGGTGGGGCCCTCACAGATTGATCGTTTTGGCCAAACAAACATTTCAGCGCTGGGTGGAACCTATCAGCAACCCAAAGTGCAGCTGCTGGGAATGCGCGGTTTCCCCGGGAATTCGATTTCCCACGCTAACTCGTTTTTTGTCCCGCAGCACTCGACGCGCGTATTTGTCGCTGGAGAATGCGATGTGGTTTGCTCGATTGGTTACAACCCGGAGCGTTTGCCACGGGGTTATCGATTTGAGGATATCGACATCAGGTCGGTGATCACCAATCTTTGTGTCATGGACTTTTTGGGCGACAACCACCAGATGCGGGTGGTGAGTCTGCACTCTGGCGTCACCTTAGACGAGGTCCGCGACAACACCGGGTTCGATCTTGCGGTTGTCGACGGTTTGGCAGAGACGCCAGCGCCGACAGCCGAGCAACTGGAACTCATTGCCGAGCTTGATCCCGGCAATGCGCGCGCGAAACAGATTAAGGGGAATCCCCCGGGTCGCCGAGAGGCGGTAGAGGAGTCTGCATGAGTGAGTCAAAAGATACCGCTGAACAAGAGGTAGATATCGTCCTTTATTCGGTCGAGGAGGGTGTGGCCTGGATTACGATGAATCGCCCCCAATACAACAATGCGCAAAACGGCCGAATGACCTATGAACTTGACGATGCTTTTAAGCGCGCGGTTGCCGATGATGAGGTGAAAGTCATCGTGCTGCGAGGCGAGGGCAAGCACTTCTCGGCGGGCCATGATATCGGGACGCCGGGACGCGACGTCCATCTGAGCCAAGATCGTGTATCCATGTGGTATGACCACGCCAACAAAGAAGGTGGCGAATTTTTGTATGTGCGTGAGGCCGAGGCTTATCTCGGCATGTGTCGTCGCTGGCGTGATATTCCAAAGCCGACCATTGCGGCGGTCCAGGGCGCCTGCATTGCTGGTGGGTTAATGTTGGCTTGGGTCTGCGACCTTATCGTGGCAACAGATGATGCGTACTTCTCCGATCCCGTGGTTCGAATGGGTATTCCGGGCGTCGAGTATTTTGCGCACCCTTACGAATTGAACCCGCGAATCGCTAAAGAGTTTTTGTTCACGGGCAACAAGATGGGTGTCGAGCGCGCCTACCAAATGGGGATGGTCAACCAAATCAGTTCCCGCGAAAGCTTGCACCAGGACGTTAAAGAGCTCGCCGAAAAAATAGCCGGCATGCCGCGACTTGGCCTCGCACTCACCAAGCAGGCAATCAACAATGTCGAAGATCTGCAGGGCAAGCGCGCAGGCATGGAGGCCGCCTTTGCGTGGCATCATTTTTCTCATGTGCACAACGATTTGGTGTCCGGGGATAAGTTGGGCGGCTTTGACGCGAAAAAAATGGCTGAGGCCAACAAGAAGCAGGATAAGAGCTAGGCATGAATTTAGGATATAGCGATAGCCAGCAAGCGTTTCGGGAAGAGGTTCGCGACTGGCTAAAAGCGCATGTGCCGGCGCAGGCGCTCCCCTCATTTGACACCGAGGAGGGGTTTGAGGCGCACAGGGCTTGGGAACGAACTCTGGCCGAGGGCAACTGGGGTATGGTGACCTGGCCCGAAGCGTACGGTGGTCGCGGCTGTGATCTGATTGAGTGGCTTATCTTTGAAGAGGAGTACTACCGCGCGGGTGCGCCGCTCAGGGTAAATCAAAATGGTATTTTTCTTCTCGGCCCGACACTCATGGAGTATGGAACCGAAGAGCAGAAAGCCCGATTCATTCCGGCGATGGCGAGTGGCGATGAGATATGGGCACAGGCCTGGTCGGAGCCCAACGCGGGGTCCGATATGGCGGCGATTCGGTGCTCTGCGACTCGAGATGGTGATGACTTTGTTATCAACGGCCAAAAGATCTGGTCGACCCGCGCCGTTTTTGCCGATTGGGGTTTTGGCTTGTTCAGAACTGACCCTGATTCGGAGCGGCATCACGGCTTGTCAAAAATCTTGGTGCCCCTCAACGCCGATGGCGTGACGGTTCGGCCGATTCGACAGTTGAATGGCTTACCCGGGTTTGCAGAAATTTTCTTCGATGATGTCAGGGTGCCCGCATTCAACGTGTTGGGTGGCGAAGGTGAGGGCTGGCGAATTGCCATGGCCACCGCGGGCTTTGAACGCGGCCTCATGTTGCGTAGTCCAGCGCGTTTTCAGCAGGCGGCCAAACGGTTGGTTCGTCTTTATCGCGAGCATACGCAAGACTTGCTCGACCCTTCGGTAGAAGACGCGGTACTGCGCTGCTATATGGACGCTGAAGCCTATGCGCTTTCTACCTACCAAACAGCATCCAAGTTGGTAGGCGGCGGTAGCATCGGGCCGGAGGCAAGCTGTAACAAGATTTTTTGGTC
>CBFHQV010000148.1:0-2282 GCA_965658055.1 Luminiphilus sp.
GTTCACCCGCGGGGCAAAGACAGTACTCAAGGGGTTTTTAGCGGCTGGTTTACCCTAAACGCATCGGGGGAAATGACGGGCACGACCTGGCTTACCGAGCGCGGTTTGATTGAGGGTCCAATAGCCATCACCAACACCCACAGTGTCGGCATAGTGAGGGACAGCCTTGTCGCGTGGATGGTCGACAAGGGGTGGACCGCCGATTGGCACGCGCCCGTCGTTGCGGAAACCTATGACGGCGCGCTCAACGATATTAATGGTCAGCATGTAAAGTCCGAGCATGTCCAGGCTGCCCTTTTAGATGCCGCTGGTGGCAGGGTTCTGGAAGGCGCGGTCGGTGGTGGCACCGGCATGGTTTGCAACGGGTTCAAAGGCGGCATTGGCACCGCCTCCAGGGTTCTCGACATTGAAGGTCAGTCCTTTACCGTTGGCGTACTGGTGCAGTGCAATTACAACTGGGATGGAGCAGACCTGCGACTGGGCTCAAGGGCGGTCGCCGACCAACTCCCCGTTGGTGAGCACTGCCACGTCGATACCCAGCTCAATCGCACTCTCCCGTGGTATCCCTATTGCGAGGCCAACAATGTAACGCTAAACGACCGGACACGAGATGGCTCTATTATCGTCGTCATGGCGACGGACGCCCCACTGCTACCCCACCAACTCACCCGGCTAGCAAAGCGTCCCTCATTGGCGCTCGGGCGCTTGGGGGCCATCAGCACGCCTGGGTCAGGCGATATTTTCGTGGCCTTTTCCACAGCCAACCCAGCAGCTATGGATGAAAATGTGTTCAGCACGGCGACGGTATTTCCCAACTATGCACTGGGCGACATTTTTAGGGCCGGCATCGATGCCACGGAGGAAGCCATCGTCAACGCCATGGTGGCGGCGGACACCATGATTGGGATCGATGGTCTCCGCGTTAAAGCATTACCCCATGAGCAAGTCCGGGAGCTGTTTGCACTGAAGGAGGCTGGGCAATAGTCTCCCCACGCAGAAACGCCGGGAGACTTTAAGTCAGACGATAACGATACAGCGCCTGATAATGCTCTTGCATCCTGTTCGATAACTCAATCGCGCTTTGATCCTCAAGCTTGCGACTGTCCATAGGCTTACCAAAGCCCGTTGAGGCTTCAACCGCATGATACCAATGGCTGGCCCATACTCCGTCACTGTCCCTCGATCCCGCGGGCCATGCGGTCATTGCCGGCACTTCAACTGGCACATCCAGCGCCACGCACAACTTACTCATCATAGTGGCGGGATTTGCTAGCACCTCACCGGCATCAACCACCGGCGGCCGCTTTCCTGTGATCGCGGAAATTTCTTCAAACAGCGCCCGCTGTCGTGTTATGCCGATGTCTTCTTCACTCACGGTGTTCCGTTTCTTTAAATATGACGCGATCACGGACTCGGGAGAGCGAATAAGAAACGCATGGCGACAGGAGGCTGCCCACCCAAGATCGCAGTCAAACGGCATGTGGTGAGTCATATGCTTTTCATATTGCAGGGGAGTCTTCGCCGTGCGCTCGAGCTGAGCAATGACCTGTCTGCGCTGAGTGGGCTGACTTGCCAGCACCTGCTCGCGGCAGGGGTGATCCGCACCGCTTTCAGCCAGGTAGCAGGCATAGAAGGGCTCATCAATCACCGTACAGTCCGGGCGATTTTCCCAAGCGCGCATCATCGCCGTCGATATATTGCGCGGACCTGACCACATGGCAATACGTATCGTCATCGAGGGCTACTACTCCGTTTATTCACATTCTCTGTCAATAAGATGGCGATACAGCTCCTGAAGCCTGTCTACCATTGGCCCGCGCTTTCCGGAGCCAATGATGCGGCCATCGATATCAACAACCGGTGTCAGGCCCGCAAATGTCCCGGTGACAAATGCTTCATCGGCGCTGTAGGTTTGCATCACGGAGAAGTTTTTTTCAAAGACAGGGATGTCATTGGCGTTACAAAGATTGATCACGTTGCGTCTTGTGATGCCATCGAGACAATAGTCGCCGCTCGATGTCCATACCTCCCCTTCCCGCACAATAAAAAAATGCGTGGAGTTACAAGTCGCCACATGGCCATGGGGGTCGAGCATCAGCGCTTCGTCATAGCCAGCTTTCGCCGCCTGAATACAGCCGAATATGCAGTTCAACTTTGAGTGACTGTTGATACGAGGGTCCTGAACATCGGCGTAGCCCCGACGCACGTACACGGTATACAAACGAACGCCCCGGTCATTAAGTTCCGGATCAGCAGACTTGTACTCTGGAATGATGACAACG
>CBFHQV010000149.1:0-2269 GCA_965658055.1 Luminiphilus sp.
CAACCCCTTCGACTAAAGCGACATGCTGGTTTTCACCAAAATCATTTCGCTTTTGGTTTACCCGCTTTCACTAGGCCTTTTGCTGCTGTTGATGTCCTTGGTGGCGGGCATGACGGGTAGACGCGGCTTCGCCTGGTTGATGAGCTTGCTCGGGTTTTTGATTATTTATTTCCCGGCAACATTAGCTGGCTCCGAGATACTGGTTGCTCCGTTGGAAGGTCGGCATCCCGCGTTCTCGCCTGAGGAGCTGCCCACTGCTGATGCTATCGTGTTGCTGGGCGGCGCATCCGATGGCGAATCCCGATTTGGTCGAGGCGCTGACCTGAATCACGCGGCAGACCGGCTTACCACGGCAGCAGAGCTCTATTTTGCCGGTAAAGCCCCGGTGATTTTGATATCCGGTGGCGCCGAACCCGGTCAGCTTCCCGAGGCCGAATTACTCGCCGATATTTTGCAGGCTTTGCAGGTGCCATCCTCCGCTCTGCTGCTCGAACCCAACAGTCGAACTACGTATGACAACGCGTTGATGTCGGCAGAAATCTTGAGCAAAGCGGGTTACAACCATATTTTATTGGTTACCAGCGGCGTTCATATGCGGCGGGCAGTGGCGCTATTCCAGCAGCAAGGTTTACAGGTGACCGCTGCGGCCACCGACCATCAACTGCCGAAGTTTCAGGATTCTCTGGTGCCCGGTTGGCTGCCAACCTACTACCGGTTGGCGCGCTCAAGCCGGGCAATTCACGAATGGGTGGGCTATGCGGTCTACAATGTGACCGGTAAATTGTAGCGGCGCAGCGTTTAAATAAAGCGCGTCTTGATGTCACTGTAGTTAAAGCCCGTCCAGCGTTTGAACGCGCGGTAAAAGCTATTTACCTCGGCGTAGCCAAGATCCCAAGCCAAGGTTTTGCCCGGTAACCAGCCTTGGCCCAGCAACTTTTCACAGCGGTATTGCCGCACGCAGTCCAAAAGCTCTTGGTAGCAAACCTGATCGGCGCGAAGACGCCGACGCAGGGTTGTTGGACTAATCCGCAAATCGTCCGCAATAGTGTCCGAGCGCAGTCGGCTGAGGTCGCCGGTCAATAGCTCGTGAACCACTTTAAGCGTGGTTCGGGACAGCCCCTCTGAAGGGCGACGGGTAGCTGCTGAGATCTGTCGGTAGTCCAAATGTTCAGTGGGTGGAGTGATGGATAGCCGGTGTTGGTGTTCTCGTGGGTGATGTCGCAGGCCGGGCTGATGGCCACCGGCAGAGGACAACGAATTGGAAGTCATGGTCGATTCGGCTTGAGACGCCTCCGCCTTGTTGGGGTGAGATTTTGTGAATCGCTGTATGACGACTGTGGACATGGTGCACCTCCCTGTGCTTTTGAGTAGGTTTTCAGCGACACCCTGTGGTGGTGTGCATGAAATGTTGGCGTGCCTTCCGTGGCGGCCTCAGGTTAGATTACGCTTCTTGCGAAGAATTGCCAGTGCTCCGGGTGAGTTCGCCCAGTTTTGATTAAAACTTAGGGCGCTGTTGTGTTCACTGGCAGCATCGAAGTGGGCACTGGGCAATCGATGACCGCCGCGATGGCTTTGATCAGCGTGAGCTCGCGACCGGACACTCTCCCATCGTGCGCCGCCACGGCGGCCATGGCTTTGAGAATGGTTACTTTCAACAGGGGATAGCACTTTGCCAGTTGATGCACAGCTTTGCTGAAGTCGGTTACGCCCAGGCTGTCGCGGGATTTGCTTGGTAAATCGAGCTCCAAAATAGCGGCGCCTCTGGCCAACGCGCGTTCGGGTTGGTTATCACTGAGAAGCGCAAGGGTTCCCAAGGCCGTTGCCAAATCGTCGGTGACAGCGTTGAGCGTAGCAAAGCGAGGACGCACCGGTTTGGTGTGCAGAAACTCGGGATCAAGGTAGTGTCTTACCAGCTGAAAGAGGCACCATTCGCTTAGATCGATCCGGCCATCGGCGCGGATGAACTCCAGAAGTAATGCTTTGAAGGCGCCATATTGTTTGGGTGATAAATTTTTTAAGGCGGGTAAGCAGAGCTCGACAAGGGCGAGCCGCTGGGTAGAAGGCAAGGTAGCCAATGCCACGCCGTGCTTTTGAACCATGTCAGCCAAGCCGGCAACCTTGGCTTTTCCCACAGAATCCAGTTGGCCACCAGAACCATCGGGGTGCCAGAGCAGAGCAAGAAGCAGCCCCATGGCTCCCAGAGGATCCCGCGCTTCCTCCATGAGGTGGGCGGCCAGCTGGGCGTCAGCATGCTGAGCCTCTGAAGAAC
>CBFHQV010000150.1:0-2214 GCA_965658055.1 Luminiphilus sp.
CGAATTTGTGACTCCGGCACCTGCATAATGTCCTGTGATAACACAACCAAATCCGCGTATTTTCCCGGCGCTAAAGAGCCCTTCACTTCTTCTTCAAAAGCCACGTATGCACCTGCCACGGTCATGGCCTGAAGAGCCTGTTCTCTGGACAGTTTTTGAGAGGCCTCAAAGCCTGATTCGGGCAGTCCGTTGAGCTGTTTTCGGGTGACAGCTGCGTAAAAATTATCAATCGGACTCACCGGCTCGACAGGCGCATCAGTTCCGGAGGCTACGACGACTCCAGCCGCGAGCATACTCTGCCAAAGATAGGCGCCCTCCTCGATTCTCTCACGACCCAGTCGATTGATCGCCCAGGGTCTATCGGAACTCAAGTGGATGGGTTGCATCGAGGCGATGACGTTGAGCCCTGCGAAGCGTCGCAGTTCCGACGCCAAAATATGCTGCGCGTGTTCAATGCGAAATCGGCTGTCATTCCCGGTATTCAGGTATTTGGCGAATACATCGAGCACCTGGGAGTTGGCCTTATCACCGATCGCGTGCACGTTGATCTGCCAGTTGCCCGCACGAGTATCGGCTATCAAGGCATCGAGTTCCGCCATAGGGAAGGTAGAGACGCCAGCGGTTGTAGGGTCGTCCGAATACGGTTCGTGTAACCAGGCAGTCCTCGACCCCAACGCGCCATCTGCGACCACTTTAATGGATCTGACCGTCAGCCGCTGGGATTCGCTGGCCACTAACAGACCGTGTGCAAGCCATTCTTTCATGACCCCTGCATCGGTAGCATCAAGCATGGAGTACAGGCGCACCTTTAGCTCCCCAGCCTTGGCGGCCGCCAGCTGCGCGTCCAAATCGATCTTCCGGACCCCCGCATCGTGGGCGCTGGTCACACCCTCACTAATCAAATGATCCTGTGCAATCTCGAGCAAATACTGTGCACGTTCCGGTCCATAAGCCTCGAGACCGCGGGTCAACCCCGTTGCTGTTTCATGCAGAATGCCCGTAGGGCGGCCGTCGGAATCCTTTACGATAACGCCACCCTCGGGAGCCGCGGTGGCTTGATCAATCCCTGAAAGTGCCATGGCCTGTGAATTCACCAGCACGGTATGCCCGTTGGCATGCTCGAGAACAACCGGGTGCTCGGGCACGGCTTCCGACAACAGGTGATGCGTAGGAAATCCCCCGACAGCGCCATCGGGAAGCTGCTGCCACTTGGATTGATGCCAACCCCGCCCGATAACAACTGACCCGGGAGGCGTATCTTCAGCTCTGGCAACCACCCGCTCAATCAGCTCGTCGAAACTGGTGACCGACATGAGGTCAACGTTAACCAACGCCGACCCAACGCCCGCCACGTGAAGGTGGGCATCGACGAATCCCGGCACAATGACCCCTTCCTCCACAGTGATCACCTCGGTCTCAGGCCCCGCAAGCGCGGAGACATCGGCCATACTTCCCACTTTCACGAGACGACCCTCACGGATAGCGAGGGCTTCCGTTTCCGGATTGTCCGAATCGGCGGTGTAAATTTTCCCCACCAGTATCGTATCCACACTGCCATTGACTGCGTGCGAGACGGGGGCCAGATAAAGGGCCAGACAAAGGGCGGCGCGGAACAGGAATCGCATGATGAAAACACTCGGCTAATCACAGGGATCCAAGGATAGGGCGACAGAATGCCGAATCACAGAGTTGACAGCTAGGCTGTAGTTTTGCAGACTTCCCGGCCTTCTAGCTGGCTCCCTTGCCGCTAGACAGCGCCTTGTGGCTACGTAGCTCAGCTGGTTAGAGCACAGCATTCATAATGCTGGGGTCGGTGGTTCAAGTCCACCCGTAGCTACCATTTTACAGAAATTTTTCCGCAGTAAATTCAATCGGCTGCGGCGGCTACAATCCATTTCAAAAGCAACCGCGGTTGTGGTCGGTCTGCCTTGTGCCCAAGCCGTGCCCAACACGATCAAACAACCAAAGCCT
Source organism: Luminiphilus sp. (assembly GCA_965658055.1). Taxonomy (GTDB): domain Bacteria; phylum Pseudomonadota; class Gammaproteobacteria; order Pseudomonadales; family Halieaceae; genus Luminiphilus. The sequence goes on from CBFHQV010000150.1 coordinate 1,972, forward strand.
AATGGGCCTCATCAAACCTTCTTCAGCAGTTCTCCGGGCTCAATCTCAAAGTAATCACACAGAGCACCTACTGTATCTGTGTTGGTATTGTAGCCAGGCGTGTTTGAAATCCTGGTCAAGGTCGGTCGAGAAATACCCGTTTTTTCGCTCACTTCATTCAGGGTGATGCGACGCCCTTCTCTGAAGGACTTTTCATCCAGTGCTTGTTTGAAAAGAATTCGAATCACTGTCTCACCCCACATT
>CBFHQV010000151.1:0-2201 GCA_965658055.1 Luminiphilus sp.
CGCCGGTGGTAGCTAAAGTTAGCGGGAAGTCCTCGGAGTGTGGCGTTATCTAGATTGTTGGTCGATCTGTTCTCGACAACGATGACTTCATACTCGTCCTCGCTGACATCCCGCTGGTAGTGGCTCGATAAGGATTGCAAGGTCTTGCTCGCCTGCTCAGGCATATTGTGTACTACAACCACGATACTTAGCATCGTTTTCTCCAAATGCCTCTGCGCCTCACATGGATCGCAAATTTGATCACGCTCACCGCAATTATTTTTTTATATCAGGCACTAAACCGGTATTGTCGATAAAAAGCAACTTCGGCGGACAGCTAACCGCACATTTGTGTAAATAAACTACTCCTGCAACAACAAGGCGTCTCCAATCTGACTGGCTGCAATATCTTCCTCGCAGAATGGGAAGCGCACCCAGCGCTTATCGGAATACAACTTTGTCTGATCAGCAAAGTGCGGGGATTCGGGGTCTGTAGACTGTGACGGAACCAAAATTACATCGGCAATGGGGCATTCACTTTCATCCCAGGTCACCGCCTGGATATAGCTGTTGCCGGATCCCGGATTGATATAGCCGCCATCAGACAGCCCGACACCAATAGCCCCGTAAACTCCCATATTGCCCGTGCCCCCATGTATCGGCACGTTCTCGCCGTTCCGTTCAAGGTACTGAATATCGCCCCATGGTGCGTCGATGGGGACATTGTTGCTGGCGAGTCTGTCCGCCGCATAATCCAGGGCATCGATCACAAGCTGGACGTTTGAGGTATTTTCCAAATCAATGCCCGCGGGGGTGTTTAGAGGATCAGCCGGGTCAAAGTCGGTAGTCCAGAAGCTGGGGTCAGAGACCACATTCTGAAAGCTGTTGCCCCGCTGTGAGCGAATATAGCGCCAGAATTCGGTGAAGACCTGCGCCCCCTTGCTGGGCAGATCGACTCGGCCGTCCCAGCTCGCCAGCACATCGCACAAGGCTTCAAGGCCGGCGGCCTCCTCCAAAGCACAGACCTCGGCGATATCGGCCCCTGTCACCTCCATGCCATAGACGCGGTTGGAATACATCAGGCCTTTCAGCGTCTCTAAATCAAACAGCGGGGTTTCGCTGAGACCATCGGTCGCCTGCTTTCGCTCTTCTACCATCAGGTGGCCAATACGGGTGCGAAGAAACTGCTGGGTGCCCTCATACCCCAAAGGCCCCATGATCGTGGGGAATCCCTCCAACGGGGTAGCCGGATTACTCAACCAGTAACCGTTGTTGCTGTTACCCACGTAGTCTCGATTTCGCAGCTGAGGGAGTTGGCTCGCGCCGTACAAGCCGCTGCCCTCGGGCGCTCCCGGATCTTCACCCCACTCACAGGCCGAGGTGGAACCATCAAGGGAAATGATGACGTTGGTGGTAGCAGAGGCCAGAACGGGGCCAATGATGCCATTAATGCACACGTCCAACTGTTCTTGGGTAATGTTAGGTATGGCCGAGAGCTCGCCATAAAACACCTCACCATTTCGATCGGCGGCTATTTCGTGAAACACCGGATTGCCAATCGTTGCCAAGGAGTCGACGTAAGCACTTAAATTCTCCGCCTTGCCTTTTTGTATCCACTGCTCGATGCCGCGGATACCGGTAAGGATATTGGCGTCCTTGAAGGCCAAGACCGAGCCGGTAAACATTGGCCAGCCATCCAGAAGCGAGCTTACGCCTTTCAGATTTACCACCGGGCCAAAATGGGATTCATAAAAGGTAAAGCTGCGATCTTCTAGCGTGCCATCCTCAAGCTTGACCTGGGCGGTAATGTCGACAGGCACGATATCCCGCATTTCACCGTCGTACTCGTACTGCAGCGGATTTTCCGGGTTGAGCTTCAACTCATAGAGACTGAAGCGGTTGGCGTAGGAAACTGTATGAGTCCACGCCACATCCTTGTTGAAGCCGATGCCAATGAACGGAAAGCCCTGAAGCGCTGCGCCCGCCACGTCGTATTCGCCGGGCAAGGTCAGGTGAGCCTGATACCAGGCACCGGCACCAAACCACGGCTGGTGGGGATTGCCCAATAGCATAGCCGAGCCCGTCTGGGAGCTTTCACTTCCCACGGCCAACGCGTTACTGCCCTCTTCCATGGATATCATGTCACCGAGGCTTGCCGACAAATCTTTGGCAAGCGAAGACAAATCACCGTTGGGAACGAGCCCCGTGGCGCCATCGTCAGG
>CBFHQV010000152.1:0-2196 GCA_965658055.1 Luminiphilus sp.
TGGTTCGGATATTACGACGCTCTGCTTCACGCGTACCGGCGAAATCGATGGGCAAAAAATACGGCGCAAGATCACGATCCTGACAAAGCAGGGAGTTGATGACGACGCGAAAGTCTCCGGCCAGCTCGGCCACCAGGTTGCAAAGAATCAACCCATCGAGGATGCCGAACGGGTGGTTAGCTAAAAACAGCAGTGGACCTTCGTGCTTGATGTGCTGGAGCGACGGAACGCTACTTTCTAGCACGGTATCGGCAAGCACAGTGCCCTCAAGCGCAATGCCCGAAATTTTTTGTGCCTCGCGGAAAAAGGCCAGAGGCTCGAGGTTACGCGCTTTGAGCGCAAAATAATGGCGCTCCAGGCGGCGACGTCCCAACAGGACCTCCGCCGACTGTGTGACCTGCCGGCGCAGCCAGCTGTCTCCATCGTCCACGTAGGTTAGCCCGGGCTTGTCGCGCAGGTAGATTTCAAACGCGGGATCAACTTCCGTTGTGGCTGTGGTCTTCAGTGATGCGGTTGTCACTGTGCTGGCTGTTGGGGGTATTGCAGTCGTTGAGGCTATTGTAGCCGCAGATTCATTTTCTGATGGCACATTCTCAAAGGTCATGGGTTAAAGGGTTTGATGGCGAGTCATGCTTTTCCCAGACGGATCAGCCGTCTCGCTGCAAAAAACCCTAGCAGGCTGCTCGCCCCAAAGAGACCGTAGTAGACCTGAAACCCCTGCTGCCCGCCCCAATTAGCCAGCGCCCAGGACTGGACCATGGGCACATAGATATCCGGGGTGTAGGCCAGCAAGCTAATGATGCCCACCGCCAGGCCTCGGGTGCTGGCCGATACGTCGCACTCATCAAGAGTGGCCCAGAAGATCCCCCGCACCCCGTAGGTAAAAAGGCCGATCAGGAGCACCATGGGGAACAGAATGGTGGCGCCAATCGTGGCGGGTAGTGACGGGAGCAACGCTAGCAGCCCCCCCGCGATCAGCATGAGAACCCCAAGGAAGGGAATCACCCGAAAATAGTCGCCGATAAAGCCCGCGAGCACGCCACCTAGGGGCCGCATCCATAATCGACCGACCGTAATAGCCCCCACGGTAACCGCGCTCAATTGAAAGATGGATTGCAGGAGCCCGGCCAGTGAGTAGGTGACCCAGAAGATCTGATAGCCGATCAGGATAACCAGTGCGGCGAGCCAGATCTTTTGATTGGTCAACAGCGCTTTTAGGTCCTGAAATAAACCGGAAATCCCTTGACTGTTGGGGTTGGGGGGCGCCTCCATGTGCGAGGTCCGGAGCGCGAAAAACAGGATTGGGGTAAAGCCAATGGCGACCAACCCGTAAAACCAAATCACGGCGGTAAGGGACCCACTGGTGCTTGCTTCCAAAGTATTAAGGAAATAGGCAAAAACGGCGAGACCGACGGTCGCCAGCAGCGCTTCTACCAAGCCTCGCCCGCTCTCGAGTAGTCCGAAAAAACGGCCCTGCTGGTCGTGAGGGGCCAGTAGCGACGTGCCTTTAATGAGTGCGCCCCAGAGGGTGAGCCCGCTGGTTAGCCCCCAACCGATAAAAATCAATTTAATTTGCGCGAAACTGGGTGCCGTGCTCAGCCAGAGTGCGAGCAGACCGGTTCCTGCCATCGAGATACTCATCAGCCAGCGGGTAGGAAGCTTGTCTGATAGCCATCCGCTAGGGACATAGGTCAGGAAAAAAATGACGCCCATGATCGAGTGGCATTCGCCCAGTTGAGCTCGGGTGATGGAGAAGGTCTCGAGCATCGAGCCCTCGAAATTTTGACGCATATACACGACGGGATAGATGACCCCGCTGCCCACAATCAGCAGCAGTAGCTGAAGATAGCGTTGCTTCAGGCTGGGTTTTGCTGCTTGTGGCTCTTGTTGTGCCGGTGCCGGTGCCGATGTCGACGTCTCGATGGGTCTTTCCTCGCTGCCAGTATGTGACTTAAAACCAGAGTGTACCCTGTTACCAGAGTTTAAATAGCGCGGTGCCGATGAAGGTACCCAGGGCATAGCCCAATACACCAACCAATACCCCTGGGGTAATCTGATCCCGCCACCCCTTGGCGGCAGCCATGGCTGGCGCGGTGGTTGCTCCCAAGATAGCGGCATTGGAGGCGGTGAGTAACTCGGGCAGGGTCAGACGGCACAGGGCTCCCAGCGCTAACAGAACGGCTAAATGGACGGTAA
>CBFHQV010000153.1:0-2184 GCA_965658055.1 Luminiphilus sp.
TATCGCAATATCGGTATCTGCGCCCACGTGGATGCGGGGAAAACCACGACCACCGAGCGGGTTCTGTTCTACACCGGTCTTTCCCACAAGATTGGTGAGGTTCATGATGGCGCAGCCACCATGGACTGGATGGAGCAGGAACAGGAGCGAGGCATCACCATTACTTCTGCGGCAACTACCTGCTTTTGGCAGGGGATGCAGCAGCAGTTTGATCAGCACCGAATCAACATCATCGATACCCCCGGACACGTCGACTTCACGATTGAGGTTGAACGTTCTCTCCGCGTCCTCGATGGCGCGGTAGTGGTGCTTTGTGGCTCCTCCGGTGTTCAGCCACAGACAGAGACAGTCTGGCGTCAAGCCAACAAGTATGAAGTACCGAGAATGGTCTTCGTCAATAAAATGGATCGTGCGGGAGCGGACTTCGAGCGGGTCATCGGACAACTTCGTGATCGTCTGAACTGCAACGCGGTGCCCATTCAAATGACGATTGGTGCCGAAGATGAATTTAAAGGCGTCGTCGACCTCATCAAGAATAAATCCATTCTCTGGAATGAAGACGATCAGGGGATGACCTTTGAGTATGGTGACGTCCCTGAAGCATTGACGGATAAAGTCGCGGAACTGCGTGAGTACATGGTGGAAGCTGCCGCAGAAGCCAACGAAGACTTGATGACCAAGTATCTCGAGGAGGGTGAGCTCAGCGAGGAAGAAATCAAGCAAGGTCTGCGTGTGCGGACCCTGGCGAATGAGATTGTCCCGGTGCTCGGGGGATCTGCGTTCAAGAACAAGGGGGTTCAGGCGGTTCTCGACGCAGTCATCGAATTTTTGCCGTCGCCAACCGAAGTAAAGGCGATCGAGGGCACCCTTGAAGATGGTGAAACTCCAGTAGAGCGCCATTCCGATGACGATGAGCCGTTTTCAGCGCTGGCTTTTAAGATCGCGACCGACCCTTTTGTGGGCACGCTCACGTTCTTCCGGGTCTACTCGGGAAAGCTCGAGAGTGGAACCGCGGTCTACAATTCAGTGAAAGGAAAGAAAGAGCGTGTTGGTCGCATGGTTCAAATGCATTCCAACAGCCGCGAAGAAATTAAAGAAGTATTAGCGGGAGATATCGCCGCGGCGATAGGCCTCAAAGACGTTACAACGGGTGACACGCTTTGTGATCCGGGTAATGCGGTAGTGCTTGAGCGTATGGAGTTCCCCGAGCCCGTTATTTCTGTGGCGGTGGAGCCCCGCTCAAAAGCCGATCAGGAGAAAATGGGCATTGCTCTGGGCAAGCTCGCCCAAGAGGATCCCTCCTTTCGGGTCAAGACCGATGAAGAGACCGGACAAACAATTATTTCCGGTATGGGTGAGCTTCATCTGGATATTATTGTCGACCGGATGCGGCGAGAGTTTAGCGTCGAGGCGAACATAGGCAAACCCCAGGTGGCCTATCGCGAGCGCATTCGTAACACCGTTGAAGTCGAAGGCAAATTCGTCCGTCAGTCTGGTGGTCGCGGTCAGTACGGACACGTTTGGATCAAGTTCGCCCCCGCCGAGGATGAAGGTCAGGAAGGTCTTGAATTTGTAAATGAGATTGTGGGTGGTGTGGTTCCCAAGGAATACATCCCGGCGATACAAAAGGGAATTCAGGAACAGATGCAAAATGGGGTTCTGGCAGGGTATCCACTGCTAGGCCTTAAAGCCACGGTGTACGACGGGTCGTATCACGACGTCGATTCCAACGAAATGGCATTTAAAATTGCGGCGTCGATGGCAACGCGGAAGCTCTCCGAGGTAGGGGGCGCCGTTCTGCTTGAGCCGATGATGAAGGTTGAGGTTGTGACCCCCGAAGAAAACATGGGTGACGTGGTGGGTGATTTGAACCGCAGGCGCGGCATCATCCACGGGATGGACGAAAACTCTTCGGGCAAAGTAGTGGATGCCGAGGTGCCGCTAGCCGAGATGTTTGGCTATGCCACCGATCTGCGGTCTGCTACCCAAGGCCGGGCGACCTACACCATGGAGTTTTCCAAATATGCCGAGGCGCCAAACAATGTCGCCCAGGCAATTATTTCAAAAAACCAGACGTACTAACGTCTAAGCAAAAAGGAGCTAGCAGTGGCGAAGGAAGCATTTGAGCGTTCGAAGCCCCACGTAAACGTGGGCACGATTGGACACGTAGACCACGGTAAGACG
>CBFHQV010000154.1:0-2126 GCA_965658055.1 Luminiphilus sp.
AAGGATCCAGACAAAGCCGGCGCCCATCAATGTCTTACGGGGTCCGAACAGGCGTCCGAGTATTCCGCCGGGTAGCTGACAGGCGGCATAGCCCCAAATAAAACTGGCGTAGATCCAGCCCATCTGAAGTTCTGAAATATTGAGCTCGGGCATCATGTGTTCGCCCGCCACATGAATGTTCTGTCGCATGAGATAAGACAGAAAGCTCAGCATAAAAATAACTGAGAAGAATCGCCATCTGACGGGAATCGACTCGAGTCTCATGTATTGGGCTTCTCCGGGCTAAATCTCGATTGCGGCTACTGACTAACGGCTATCGGCACGTGGTTAATATGATCGAGCGTCTATCATGCCTCAATACCGGGAGCTCAGTATAAATTTTTACTAGCCTTCACCTCACCGATGGTAAGCTAGCACGGCCCGCTTGGGCGCTGCCGCGAATAACCATAAGGAACAGCAGTGACGTCACCGCGTGTTGATAGAGTAAATTTCTCGCTAACAGTCCTCGTGTTGCTGGGTTTGGCTATACCACTCCTGTTTGCTCCGGCATGGAGCGCTGAGGTCTTGCAGACAGCCTATGACTGGATTACCCGCTCCTTTGGCTGGTTTTATGTGCTAACCGGTGCGTTGGCGGTAATCATCGTTTTGTACATCGGCATAAGCCGCCATGGTCAGATTCGCTTGGGTGACTCGCCACCGGAATTTTCTACCTTTAGTTGGGGCGCCATGTTGTTCGCTGCCGGTATTGGGGCCGGACTGATGTACTGGAGCGGGACTGAATGGGCTTACTACGTCAATGGACCGCCCTTCGGCGCTGAACCAGGCTCGGCGGAGGCTTATCAGTGGGCAGCCACCTATGGCATACACCACTGGGGAGTGATCGCCTGGTCGCTTTATTGTCTACCCACCTTGGCTATCGCGTATCCGTTTTACGTCAGGAAATTACCGCGCCTGAAGTACAGTATCTCTGGCCACTATTGGTTTAAAGGTGAAGAAACCTCACTGCCTTCTCGTCTTATGGATGTGTTTTTTATGGTGGCATTGATCGGCGGTGCGGGCAGTTCCCTGGGTTTCTCTACGCCCTTAATTTCTGCGTTGTTATCCCGCCTTACCGGCTTTCCCCTGGGCTTCACCCTCGAGTTGGTTGTCGTGGGTATTTGCGTTGTATTGTTTGCCACCAGCGTGGGCCTCGGGTTGGGCAAAGGGATACGTCGGCTAAGCAATATCAACATTGTGATCGCGATTGTGTTGCTTTTACTGATAGTGGTACTGGGTGACACCCTGTTTCTGCTCAAGATGGCGGTCAACACCATTGGCCATCTAATGCAAAACATCGTTGCCATGACCTTTTGGACTGATCCCATGTCGGACTCTGGGTTTGTTGAAGATTGGACTATTTTTTACTGGGCGTGGTGGATTTCCTACGGTCCCTTTGTGGGTTTGTTTGTCACCCGCATTTCTCAGGGGCGCAGTCTGCGGGAAATGGTGGTGGGTATGCTGGTCATGGGCTCACTGGGCTGTTGGGCGTTTTACCTGGTCCTTGGGCATCACGGACTTGGCTTACAGCTTAGCGGCGCTATGGACCTTTTAGCCCTCATGTCTGAGCGTGACGGCAGTGCCGCGATCGTGGCGGGACTGGATACGCTGCCCTATGCGGAATTCATCCTCGCTAGCTTCTGTGTGGTCACGCTCATTTTTTGCGCGACGACCTATGACAGTGCTTCCTATACGCTGGCAGCCAGCGCGACGCAGTCCCTTCATCCTATGGAAGACCCACCTCGGTGGCATCGTCTGTTCTGGGCAGGTGCGCTTGCCATTTTGCCCATTGCACTCATTTATGCGGGGGGCATTCGTGAGGCTCAGACCGCGGTCTTGGTTGTATCCCTACCGCTGGTTGCCACCCTGTGGTTGGCGGCCATTGGTCTGCTGCGATCCTTGAATGAGGATCACCCTGTACCGGCAGCTTGTGTCGTCAGTGAGCAGTGATCAAGCCGTTGCACTGGTAACTGCCGGTGCTTCGGGCATCGGTCGAACCATCGCAGATGCGTTATGGACACAGGGATACCGCGTGGTGGTACTCGATATCAACCGGGAGTTTCTTCGGGACTACCGTACCCGCTACGGTG
>CBFHQV010000155.1:0-2101 GCA_965658055.1 Luminiphilus sp.
ATCGACAGGCCGTTGCCCGGGCCCAGCAGAGTCGCGCCCAGCAAGCCCAGCGATACCGCCACACAGGTGGTCAGGAGATACAAGCCTATGGTGCGTCCAGCAATGGCGCCCATCCGCGCACTGCTTCCCAAAGACGTCATGCCGCAAATGAGTGACACCATAACCAAGGGCACCACCAGTAGCTTCAGAGAGGCAATAAAGATCCTCCCAAGCACGTCAAACAAACCAAAAATCAGGTAGTCGTTAATAACACCCGCGACCCCGCTGTCAGGTGACAGCGAGCCGAGCAATAACTCGAGCCCCGACCCCAGGACGATCCCCGCGGCCATGGCAACTAGGATTCGATTCGTTAACGACATCTATTTTTCCTCACAGGGGGAGTTGGCCCAGCTCGCTACCGCGACATCGGCACAGGCATTGCAGCCCGAAGGATACGTCGCCGTGCCACCGGCCTCCAAATTGGCACACACGGGCATGTACTCCATGGTGCAGACCATGGGGCGGGGGTCCTTGCACTGGGTGACCTCAGCCGATGGGCCCATCAGCCTTTGCATATCGGAACAACCGACCAAGCCAAAAAGGATCATCAGCGCGCCCATCGCAACGGGATAATTTCTTTCAACACGCATCGTTGACCTCTCGCGCTTATGCGCTTTCTTCGATTGCGAAACAGTACGTCAATACTGACTCAATTAACAATTCAACCACGAATAAGGTTGGCTAGAACTTGGGCAGCGCGCCAAGCAGCTGATCCCGCACTGCAAGCAGTGCCTGTTGCCGTTGCTCTAACTCCTTGGTGTCACCCAAGAATGCGGCTCTCGAATCCATCGACGCATCAAGTCGCCGACGACAGTCCGCCGTTGCCGCGGGCAACTGCTCTGCAAGACCGCACATATCCTCCAGCTTGCCCCAACAATTGAGGGCGACATCACAGCCGGCCAAGATCGCCTCACGCCCCAGCGCCGGTACCGAACCCTCGAGGGCTTTCATATCGAGGTCATCAGACATCAAAAGGCCGTCGAAGCCGATCTCACGGCGAATGATGTCCTCGATAATGGTCGGTGACAGTGTTGCGCAGTGCTTCGGATCCCATGCGGTGTACCTGATGTGTGCCGTCATCGCCATCGGCGCATCAACCAGCGCTTTGAACGGGGCGAGATCTAACGCTAGCTCATCGAGACCCGCTGTCACCTCAGGCAGCGCGACGTGGCTGTCAGCCCCAGCCCGCCCGTGCCCCGGAATATGTTTAATCACGCCGACAATGCCGGCTCGCGCCAGGCCCTCAAGCGCGGCTCTGCCCAGCGCAACGATCGCCTCAACATCGCTGCCAAAAGCACGATCCCCAATAATGTCGTGGGCTCCGGGCTGGGGCAGATCGAGCACGGGCGCACAATCCACGGTTATGCCTACTTCGGCCAGCTCAAGACCCAAGGCCTCAAAGTTGCACGCCGTGGCGCGGCAAGCACGCTCGGGATCCCGCCGATAAGCCTCGGCAAATACCTGTGCTGGAGGCCAGGACAGCCACTCGGGGGGACCGAGCCTTGCCACTCGCCCTCCCTCCTGATCGATCAGGATCGGCAGATTGTCTCGACCGGTCACCTCGCGCAGCTCTCGAGTCAGCGCGCCAAGCTGTGCTCGGCTCTCGATATTGCGGGCGAACACAATGAACCCCAACGGATTTACCCGCTGAAACAGTGCCCGCTCCTGCTCGGTGAGCGCCAGCCCCGCAAGGCCAAATATGGCGGGCAGCATTACACGCCCCGATCTGAAGGTTGTTTGTGAGAGGCAGGCAACGCTTTTTCGCTTACGGCACGGGCTCGTTCACTCCCCAGCAGGACAGCAAGTGCTTCCTCCGGATTATCTGTTAAGGTGAGCTCACCCAAGTCATCGGGGTCGATAAATTCGCGCCCGCCCTGAAAGTCCATCATCCAGGTCAGTAAATCTTGCCAGAAGGTGGTGCCCACCAAGACGATAGGACGACGCTCCGCGCGGTCGGTGTTGTACAACACCAACAGCTCGAACAACTCGTCCAAGGTGCCGAAGCCCCCGGGGAACACAACAAAGCCATAGCTGTAGCGGGTCAACATGAACTTGCGCGACA
>CBFHQV010000156.1:0-2034 GCA_965658055.1 Luminiphilus sp.
ACGTCATGGCGTGATCACAGTAGCCAGCATCCTTGGCTTCCACATAAATCCTCAAGGCTACTTCCCGCGAGGATTGCGTCAAAAAAGTATCCCCGACGCAAACAAGATCGCCCGCAACCAGCGCAAAAAGGTGTGCAGACTTTGGCCATGGGTCATGCCAGGTGGCTTTGTGCCGCCCGCCATCGATCTCCTCGGCGGTCACCAGATTACCGTTGCTGAGTAACACCGGGCAGGTAGCTTTATCCGCCTCAATCGTGACCGTAAAGACTGAAAGCACGTCAGGCCGATCGGGGTAAAAAGTAATTTTTCGAAAACCCTCGGCTTCACACTGAGTACAGTAGATTGTCCGGGACTTGTACAGGCCCTCCAGGGATGAATTTTGCTCGGGGCATATGCTCACGCGGCTCCGAAAGACAAACGCCGAAGGAACCTGCTCAATGATAAGCATCTTGCCGTCATAGCTGAATTCTTTGTTTGGGACTTCGACGCCATCAATGGCGATAGACAGCAGACCCAGGTCCTCGCCATTGAGAACCAAGGGCATAGGCTCATCATCGCGGCGATTCATGGTGAGCTCGGTGTCTACAATGGTCTCGCCGTCGCGAATATCAACGACCATAACGACGTTAGACACCTCGTACGAAGGAGGCTGATAATCCTGTCGAAAAATGGTTTTTGGAGCCCCATCACGCATTGTCAATCCACCTTGAGCTGTAGCCGGTAACCACCGTACTTTCGGATATTAATCACGCCAGTATCGAGCATCAGATACTGCCCTTTGATCCCCATTAGCGTGCCCTCAACGACCGGGGTCTTGTCGAGATTATGGGCCTTCACCTTGGTCGGCCATTCGAGCACTGGGTAGGCTATGGTGACCTCTGCCGCATCAGCATCGGTCTCTGTTAGCCACTGAATACTGTTTACGCCATGGGCTGACTGGAGCGCTTCAATCGCGGGGCTGCAAAGATCATAAAGCTCTCGCTGTTTTGCCTTGAGATCCAACTCATCACCGTCACCTTTGAGCATCGTCTGCCACGCTGTTTTGTCCGCGACGTGTTCGCCCAAAATCACTTCAAGTAATCCCGACTGATACCTCGTTGACACCCGCGCAATCGGTCGCGCCTGGGTCGCCCCCTGATCCATCCAGCGCGTAGGCACCTGGGAGCCTCGGGTGATACCTACCTTTACATTTGAGGTGTTTGCCAAATAGACCACGTGCTCAATATTACAATGGCTAGCGCCCCAATCCGGCTCGCGACAGGTTCCCTCATCAAAGTGACATTTCTCTGGCTTCACAATGCAGCTATCGCACTGGGCCAGCCGCTGAAAGCACGGATAGCAGTAGCCTTGGTTAAAACTTTTCTTGCTCAGCCGATTGCAGTGCACGCAGTTGATGGCACCCAAAAATTCAATCCGGAGAAATTTACCCAGACAGTCGTTGAGCGCGGCGCTGTCGTCTTCGGTGACCCATTCATAACGGACCACAGAGTCGAGATGATTTCTCATCTTTCTGACATTTCCCGCAAGATTAACCAAGCTCAAGACTCCTTCTGCCAAGAAATCGGTTGCGGCTCGTCACAAACCTCCCCCGATTTTTTGCCCTTATCAATAAAACCCACGCGATCCTCTGGCGCCAAATGAAGCTCACCCCATGCGATAACCGCCTGCATCGTGTGCGCCCTTTGATCGGGCGAAACTTCCCGTCCGTCGGGCCAGCGCCCCGTTGCCAGTGCGCTCAGCATAGCGTCATAGACTTCTCGACTCATGCCACGCAGGGTTTCCAGGTAAGGATCTGGTGAATCGCTCGTCATGATCTAGCCTCCAGCTCTACGCCCCAGTCGATGGAGCAGGCCAAAGATCGCCCCAAGCACCAGACCAATAACCAAGCCGCCCATATGCGCACCATTGGCGATAGAACCGGCGCCCAGCAGCTCCAAAGCTCCAACCATCCCCAGACCGAGCCACACCAACAGGAAACCGAAAATAGCGGGTGGCAGCGGCTCGAGCCAGAACGGGGACACCTTATTTGCACTC
>CBFHQV010000157.1:0-1837 GCA_965658055.1 Luminiphilus sp.
GGTGTTGGCGCAAAATTTTTGCTCATCGGCCATCTGGATACCGTATTTGAAGCAGACGACACCTTCCAGGCTTTCACCCGTGAAGGTAACGTTGCAACCGGCCCCGGTATCAGCGATATGAAGTCAGGCAACGTGGTACTGGTCTATGCACTTAAAGCTCTCGCCGAGGCAGGGGTGCTTGAGGATATTCCAATAGCCGTTGTATTTACCGGTGATGAAGAAAAGCCCGGAAAACCGCTCGAGGTGGCGCGCAAAGATCTTATCGATGCGGGCAAGTGGGCAGATATTGCGCTTGGGTTTGAAGGTGCTATTACAACCGAAGATAGCGACTGGGCGACTATAGCGAGGCGTAGCTCTAGCAGCTGGATCCTGGAGACTACGGGCACACAGGCCCACTCCTCCGCTATATTCAGTGAACGCGTGGGTGCAGGTGCTATCAATGAGGCAGCACGGATCCTCTCACGGTTCTATGAGGATGTGCGGGGTGATTACGGACTAACCTTCAACGCGGGAACGATTCAAGGGGGCACGACTGTCACCTACGACTCGGCACAGAATCGCGGTTCCACCTTCGGCAAAACCAATGTCGTCCCCTCAACCGCGACGGTGCATGGGGGTATTCGCGCACTGACGCCGGAACAGCTGGCCGCCAGTAAAACGGCCATGCTAGAAGTGGTCGCTGATCATTTGCCCAACACGACAGCCACCCTCACCTTCGAAGACAGCTACCCGCCGATGGCGCCCACCGAGGGTAATCGCGCACTCGCCGCTGCACTGTCTTCGGTCAACGAGGATCTCGGGCGCGGCGCCATGAAAATCTGGGATCCCCTGCGGCGCGGCGCGGCGGATATCGCCTTTGTCGCCCCCTACACCGACGCGCTGGCAGGATTGGGGGCACTTGGAGAAGGCGGCCACACCCCTCATGAAAGTTTGGAGCTCGACTCCATGAGTCTGGCCATAAAAAGGGCTGCCCTCTTAATCCACAGGCTTGCAACTACTTCAAATACCAATCAGTGAGTGCCTGAGATCGATTTTTGCGCCGATATTGGAGATCACGAGGTAAGACACTCCAGCGCATTCGGTTCTTGAGGATCCGCCCAAGCCCAGCCTCTTGTTAACAATTCAGCCTGCGGTACCCCCCTAGCGAATGCTTCGCGCATCCGCACAGGATCAAACAAAGGCCCCAGCGGATCCTCACTGTACTCGGTTGACTGCATAAAGGCTGTCGCCTCCGCTGCACTTTGGAAGTTATCGATCTGGAGCTCCACCAAACAGCGGTCAGGATCCCTTTAATAAATGGAGGTTGTGGGTCCATGTTGGATTGGCGCTATTGGCTCAATGCCCAGCGCCATGAGTCGCTGATTATTTTTCAGTAACGATTCCAAATCCACAAAGGTGAATGCAGAGTGCATCAAACCCACGCTATTTGGCGGCTTTGGGGCTGAGCCTCCCGGCACGTTCATGAATGCAACCCGATGATGCTCATCATCATAGGTAATAAAGCACATGGCTTCGTTCTCAAACACAACGTGAGCTTCGAGTAGAGTCATGTAGAAATCGCGCATTTCTCGAACCTGATTAGTCTGAAAAACGATGTGCCAGACGTTTATTCATAACAAATCCTCTCATTTGTTTTAATCGACGAGCTATGCTCTTTTGATTTCGAGCAGAAAGATCTTGGCGTCACATCGCAACTATTTTAATAGTCCCTCAGGAGTCCTTAACTAACCTACCCGCTTTTATCACGGTGGTGACAGCCCTCAGTCTTTCGACATCGGCCAGTGGATCGCCCTTTACTGCCACGATATCGCCGTAACGGCCGGGAACTATGGCACCT
>CBFHQV010000158.1:0-1817 GCA_965658055.1 Luminiphilus sp.
TTCCCTATGATGCCAAGGCGGCCAGTCACTATGGCGATATCCGCGCCGCGCTGGAAGCTGATGGTAACGTCATTGGCGTCAATGATCTGCATATTGCGGGACATGCGAGGAGCGAGGGGCTAACGCTGGTCACGAACAACGAGCGGGAGTTCTCGCGAGTGAAGGCATTGCGGGTGGAGAACTGGGTTGCATAGAGAAGTTTTCCAAGTCGGGGCGTTCCCCACGCAGTCCTGTCAAAAGGTTTGCTGCGCCGTCTTTTTTGCTGCTCTGTCACTCTAGTGCAATGGTTGATGGCATTCGCCTATGATGGGTGTCCTCTAGGCGTTCCGGTAGGTATGTTGATGCATCGTTTGTCACTGGTTTCCATCAAGCAACAATCCTTCATGCGGTCAGCTAGGTGGGCCCGCTATTTACTCTGCTTATTTGGCGCCCTTGCGCTTAGCTGCTCAGTGTCAATCTCATCGCTAGCAGCAGACCAGCCCCCCTCTTTTGACGCAATCGTTAACGAAAGCGAGCACCAACCCGGTTTTGTGCCGCTGTATTGGCATGAGGGCCAGGGCAAGCTCTACGCCGAGGTGAGCGCGTTCAACCAGCCGCTGATTTATTACCCCAGCCTATCCCAAGGCGTGGGCTCCAATGATCTGGGTCTTGATCGTGGCCGCCTCGGGGAGACTCAGTTGGTGCAGTTTGAACGGGTGGGTCCACGCGTATTGTTGGTAGCACTGAACACGCGCTATCGGGCAACGACCGATAACCCCGCCGAGACCCGCGCGGTAAACGAAGCCTTCGCGCGTTCGGTGCTGTGGGGATTTGATATCGTCGCCGAGGACGCCACGGCTCACGATGAGAATGCGACCAGCGGCGGCAGTAAAGAGCAATATACAAAGGTTCTTATCGATCTGACCGCCTTCGCCCAACGGGATGCGCTGGGACTCGCGGCGCTGTTAGAGGGTCGGGGGGAAGGATCCTACGCCACCGATAGTCAGCGCTCTGTCATTAACCGCCTGCGCTCGAAGGCGTTTCCCGATAACACCGAGGTCGATGCCCTGGTGACTTTTGTCGGCCGCCCCAAGGGGGATATTCTGGAGACGGTATCCCCCGATGCGGGCGCGGTGACCTTGCACCTACACCACTCCTTTGTGCGCTTACCCGATGACGGCTACACGCCGCTACCCTATGACCCTCGCGCCGGATTTATCGATGGCGGTGAGGGCAGTTTGTTTTACGACTATGGTGCGCCCCTGGGCGAGCCCGTGAAGCGCGGCTATGCCTGGCGTCATCGGCTTGAGAAAAAGCACCCCGAGCGCGAGCGCAGCGAGGCGGTTGAGCCCATTGTTTATTACGTCGATGCGGGTGTGCCCGAGCCGATTCGCAGCGCGCTCATCGAAGGTGCGTCGTGGTGGAATCAGGCCTTTGAGGCGGCGGGTTACATTGATGGCTTTCAGGTCAAGGTGTTGCCTGAGGGCGTCGACCCTATGGACGTGCGCTATAACGTCATTCAGTGGGTGCATCGCTCCACCCGGGGCTGGTCCTATGGCATGAGCGTGCGCGACCCGCGCACTCAGGAAATTATTAAAGGTCATGTGAGTTTGGGCTCGCTGCGGGTCCGGCAGGATTATTTGCTCGCGGAGGGTTTGCTCGCGCCTTATCAGGCCGGTGTCGATGAGGAGCAGGCGGCCAAGGCCTTGGAGGATTTCTCGCTCGCTCGGATTCGCCAGCTATCGGCCCACGAGGTGGGCCATACCCTCGGCCTTGAACATAACTTTGCGGCGAGTGCGGATGATCGCGCCTCGGTGATGGATTATCCCCATCCTTAC
>CBFHQV010000159.1:0-1791 GCA_965658055.1 Luminiphilus sp.
CGATGAGTCGCCTCTGGAGGTTAGCCCAACGGCAAAGCCAACGCTTGATTATGTGCCGAGCGAAACCATTTCCGAGGACAGTTCCGTGTCTTTTCCGGTTGATATTTAAACAGGATGCCCATCATGCCATGGCGAATTAACAACGAATTTCTCTACCAGGTCTTCGCATTGCTACTTGCGGTCATCGTGGTGCACGGGGTCTACATTGGCCTGATCCGCCCGACGGCGGAGGCCCAGCTCGCGGCGCAGGCGGCGCTGCAGGCAGCGGGTGAGGCCGTTGAGGCACAGCGCACCCTCGCCATTGTGATTCGGGATTTTGAACAGGAAGCGTGCTTCATCTTGCTGTTGTGGGCACTGGCAATCATGGGCCTCAAGGCGCACCGGACGCGCCAGGAGCAGCGCATGCTGGGACGCAACCTCATGGACGTCCCCACCGGCACCAGCTTGCTGCCACAGGATTCCCGTGAATACGCTCGGTCTCTGGAAGCGTTGCCCGAAGAGGAGCAGGACTTTCTGCTTCCGCGCGCGCTGATGAATGCGCTGCAGCGCTTTGCCACCACGCAATCGATTCCCGCAGTGTCGGAATCGGTGCGTGAGCAATGCGATATCGAGGCCGACCGACTCGACTCGGAGCTCTCGATGGTTCGCTATATTTCCTGGGCCATTCCGTCAATCGGATTTATCGGAACGGTGAGAGGCATTGGCGACGCCTTGGGGCAAGCCTACAAAGCGGTTGAGGGCGATATTTCCGGGGTTACCGTGAGCCTGGGGGTCGCCTTCAACAGTACCTTTGTCGCGCTGGTCCTCTCAATCATCATCATGTTCGCCCTGCATCAACTGCAACTCTCCCAGGAGCGACTGGTGCTCAGTACCCAACGCTATATCGATCGCAAACTCCTGCGTCATTTGGCTGTGCCACGCGCATGACAGCGGTTCTCGATTTACACGACACCGCCCTCAAAATTTGGCAGGGTGACACTGAAATAGCGTCCCCGGGCTATGCCTGGTTTGATGGATCGCGGTTACGCTTTGGGCTCCCGGCACTGCGCACCCAGCGTCGAACGCCGCGGGAGGTAAATACCCGCTTTTGGTCCCAGCTCGGTACAGCCCCACTGTCTCCCGCACTGGGTAAGGCGCGACATACCGCCGACCTGGCTCATCAACATTTGCAAGAACTTTATGAGTCCGCGGGTCGTCCAGACAGCGTGCTACTGGCGGTGTCGGGGAGTTTGTCACGGGATCAACTCTCGCTGCTTCTCGGCATCATCGAGCATCTGCCCTTCTCCGTAGCCGGCTTGGTCCACCGGTCGGCACTGCTGGCGAGTGCCAGCCACTTGGAGCAGGGCTTTCATGTGGAGCTTCAATTACATCAGTCCCTGGTGACCCGCTTCGATAGCGAAGGCCCGCAGGTCGTGGTGTCGGGATCACAGGCGCTACCGGGCGAGGGCTTGCTCGCCCTTCAGGATCGACTGGCAACCGTGATCGCCGGCGCATTCGTTGCGCAGACTCGCTTTGATCCGCTGCGATCTGCCGATACCGAGCAGGCGCTTTATGACCAACTACCCGACGCGCTAACCACCCTTGAACAGCGCGGCGAAGCGCACGTCGGCATTAATGGCTACGACGCCCGCGTGACCCAAGAAGACCTTGCCAGCATTGGCGCGGCCTACACGCAGGCCCTGGCACCGCTTTTGGACGCTGAGTCTGCGCTGCTACTGGAAGCGCCATTGGATCGACTGCCGGGGCTTGCCACAGGCCGTGCGCAAAACAGCACTGACAACTCGACGCTCG
>CBFHQV010000160.1:0-1567 GCA_965658055.1 Luminiphilus sp.
TTTTTAATCTAATAGCGGCGATGACGAGGTAGACCGGTGCAGCAAGCAGAGGATTTTTTTCAGGAGTCACTTGTCCTGGGTGAGGCACTCGACGATGTCCTGCCTCTTGGTCTGCAGACTCCGACAGGCTTCAAGGGTTGGACCGTAGAAACTATCGTCAGACATCTTCATTTTTGGAACCAAATGGCGCTTTGGGCCCTGGAAGATGCTGAGGCCTTATCCAAAAATATAGAACCGATCGTCGTCGGGATGGGCGCCGGAAAAACCTTGCCAACCATGGAGCAGGAACAAATCCCCCTGGCTGGTCGCGAGCTTCTAAAGGCTTGGCGTGAGATGACTGAAGTGCTTCACGAGGCTTACCGTAAAGCTGATCCGTCTCAGCGTTGTGCCTGGGTGGGTCCGAGCATGAGCGCACGCTCCTGTATCACAGCACGTCAAATGGAGACTTGGGCCCACGGTCAGGCCATATTCGACGAGCTTGGCCGGGAGCGCGAGGAGACTGACAGACTTCAGAATATTGTCATTTTAGGCGTTAATACCTACGACTGGACGTTTCAGTGTCGCGGCGAAACCCCGCCTTCGCCCAAGCCTTATGTTGAGCTTATCGCGCCGTCAGGAGCGCTGTGGCATTACGGGGAGCCGCAGGAAGCCAACCGTGTCACCGGTAATGCCGTGGATTTTGCACGGGTCGTGACGCAAACTCGAAACGTCGCCGACACCGCGTTGCAGGTGTTGGGTGGGCCGGCTGATTCTTGGATGCGCAACGCACAGTGTTTTGCCGGGGGGCCGAATCCCCCGCCTGAACCGGGTTCCCGGTTTACGAAGAAGGCGATGCAGTAAGAATTCTCGAGCGATTTTCCATGCGCTCCAACGCAAACCAGAAAAGTTCGTCGTTCGAGTAACCGGTAATGCGATCCACCTCAGTGCAATCGTGTATCTGGATGAAGGTGGGGGTCCCCAGGACGGGGTTGACAGCGCACTGACTGGCCGGATGGGTCCCCGCACGCCAGTCAACAAGATCGATTTTGACCAAGGGTAGATTCCGGGCTTCTTGGGTTTTGGGGTATATGCCCGCAATCTCCTGATCAAACTTCATGCAGGCACCACAGTCTGGTGAGTAGACATAGAGGAGTTCGTCGGCCGAGGCAGGGCTGCTGCTGAATGCTGCCGCGGTTGCCAGCATCAGCAATACCTTGCCGGGTCCCGGGATCTTGAGTAGCAGTGCCTTAAAGTTTGAGGTAGGCATAGCCACTCTCGAGTTGCAGCCGTGCCAATTCGGCGATGCCGGAAGGCACTGTCTCAATGCCAAAGGTCAGATCCTCTGCTGATTTGCCCATACTCATGAGCGTTGTTTCGCAGGCGAAGATGCGCACCCCCCGCGCCAACAGCTGTTCAAACTGCGCGCCATAGAGACCGCCGTTTTTGTCGGTTACCCCCTCGAGGGCGGGTTCGACGGCGCTCGCAATCAGGATGAGATTGACCGGGGTGTTCGGGTGAGCGTCAACCAATCGACCCACCTGACGGATCGCGCGGTTCATGAGGGTAGCCGTATCGAGATGCAGCGCTA
>CBFHQV010000161.1:0-1553 GCA_965658055.1 Luminiphilus sp.
TGATTGGCTATCGTGAAGCTAGCTCCCAGCGTGAGGTCTGCGATGTCCTGATGGCCGGTGAGCGACTGCTCAAATTCCCGCGCGTGCTCTAACAGCGCCGCGGCACCCTCCCACAGCCTCTCGCCTGTTCGGCTCAGTACCAATCGGCGCCCTACTCGATCAAATAACGCCACCCCATAGGTGGCCTCGAGGTTTTTCAGTGCAGCACTGACTGCCGACTGGGACAGAAACAATCGCTCGGCCGCCGCCGCGGTACTCCCCTCGCGAACAATGGCCAGCATGATGTCGAGCTGCCTGAGGGTAAACCGGGGCCGATCATAGGGAGTGTTTTGAGCTGGCATGCAGTTCTACCTATTAAATTAATAGTTAATATTAATTAAACCTGTTTTAAAGGTACATCAAAAAGCTCTACACTGTGCGCCTTTGAAACCACTAGCCGACCCCCAACAGGAAACTGCTATGACCGAACAGAAAGCGACAAACGTACACTGGCACGACGGTGAGATAAGCCGGGAAGATCGGGACCGGCTAATGAATCAGCGCGGCGCCACGCTGTGGTTTACCGGGCTCTCCGGTAGCGGCAAGAGTACAATCGCTGTTGCGCTGGAGGAGGCTCTGTTCGAGCGGGGCCACCTGAGCTATCGACTGGATGGCGACAACATACGTCTTGGCATCAATAAAAATTTAGGATTTACAGCCGAGGATCGAACCGAAAACATTCGGCGCATCGGCGAGATCGCCAAACTCTTCGTCGACTCGAGCGTCATCGCACTGACCAGCTTCATCAGCCCCTACCGCGAGGACCGCGATAAGGTCCGCGCCTTGCATGAAGAAGCGGGGATGCCGTTCATTGAAGTGTTTGTCGATTGCTCTCTCGATGAGGCGGAGAAACGCGATCCAAAAGGCTTGTACAAAAAAGCCCGTGCGGGAGAAATAAAGAACTTTACCGGTATCGATGACCCCTACGAGGCGCCGGAAAACGCCGAGATCCATTTGCATACCGATCAAATGTCCCTGCAGGAAGAAGTAGATCTGCTGCTCGAATACCTGACCCAACACAACATATTACCCGCCTAAACCGGAGAAGCATTCGTGATCAAGCCCCATGGTTCCAATCAACTCAACCCCCTCTATGTTCGCGACGACATGGCCAGAGCAGCGCTCATCGCTGAGGCCGAGACGCTCCCCTCTCTGCTGCTGAATTCAGCTGCGGCAGCCAACGCGGTCATGTTGGGCGCGGGTTACTTCAACCCGCTTACCGGATACATGAATCTTGAGGATGCCATGTCGGTATCCGAGACCATGCGCACCAGTGATGGCCTTTTTTGGCCTGTACCCGTGGTCAATCTGGTGGAGAGTACAACGGCAAAACCCGGTGACCGGATTGCGCTGCGAGACCCCAACGTCGAGGGCGAGCCCGTCTTAGCCATTATGCATGTGACCGCCATCGAGACCGTCTCGGATGAAGAGATCCAGCGTATGGCGGGCTGCATCTTTGGCACGCAGGAGCCTAGCCATCCAGGCGTGAGCACCTTCACGTCACTGGGTAAAAC
>CBFHQV010000162.1:0-1472 GCA_965658055.1 Luminiphilus sp.
AGCTGAAGCTGTCGCTCGCATCACAAAAATTTGACCGTAAAAAGAACCGGTTTAAAAAAAACAGCTGGACAGAGGAGAGCGTTTCGGATGAATCAGGCAGTAACCCAGATCGATGGCTTAGCCGACCCACTGAGCACCCCCCTTGCAGATCTCGACGTGTCTGATCCTCGCCGTTTTGAGCATGACACCTGGCAGCCTCTGTTCGAGCGCCTTCGTCGTGAAAGCCCCGTGCATTATCAGTCGTATGGACCCGGCGGAGAAGGAAGCGAGGGTGACTTTTGGTCGGTGACTCGTTTTGCCGACATCATGGAGGTCGAAAAGAATTGGGAGGCGTTTTCTTCCGAGCCATCTATCGCCATTCTGGACCCGGAGCCGGATATGGTGGTGCAGATGTTTATCTCCACCGATCCGCCGCTACACGACGATCAGCGACGTGCGGTTCAGGGCGTTGTGGCCCCCAGAAACTTGCAGGAATTCGAAAAATTAATTCGCCAGCGAACTCAGGAAACGCTGGATGCTCTGCCTGTTGGCGAAACCTTCAATTGGGTCGAAAAAGTTTCCATTGATCTCACCACCAAGATGTTGGCGACCCTATTCGACTTTCCCTATGACCAGCGCCACAAACTTACCGAATGGTCTGATGCGGCGACTTCGGATGCGCGCATTACCGCGGGACAGGGTATGGGCATCGATGAGCGTCGAGTGGTCATGATGGAAATGCTCGAGGCGTTTACCAAGCTTTGGCATCAGCACAAGGCCAGTGATCAAGAATCATTCGATCTGATCCGCATGCTGCAACGGGATCCGAAAACAGCCAACATGGTGGACGACCCCTTATCCTACATGGGTAACCTTATGCTTCTGATTGTTGGGGGCAACGACACCACCCGGAATTCGATGACCGGCGGCGTACTGTTTCTCAATGAAAATCCCGGGGAATACGACAAGCTCAATGCGGATGTGGGCCTAA
Organism: Luminiphilus sp.; assembly: GCA_965658055.1. Lineage (GTDB taxonomy): Bacteria > Pseudomonadota > Gammaproteobacteria > Pseudomonadales > Halieaceae > Luminiphilus. The sequence continues at coordinate 971 of CBFHQV010000162.1, forward strand.
TACCCTCAATGGTGTCCGAAATTATTCGCTATCAAACTCCGCTACCCCATATGCGCCGCACAACCACCCGCGACGTGGAGCTTGGAGGCAAGGTCATACCTAAAGGCAGTCGCGTGGTGCTTTGGTACGCATCGGGTAACCGCGATAGCGATGTCATTCCCGACGCCGACAGCTTTATTATTGATCGTCCCAATGTGCGCAACCATCTCTCTTTCGGCATGGGTATCCACCGTTGCATGGGTAACCGCCTCGCGGAGATGCAGCTGCGAGTGTTGTGGGAGGAAATCATGGCGCGCTTTGAGCGTGTCGAGGTGGTAGGTGCCCCGAGACGCATTTGCCACAACTTTGTCCGGGGCTATCACGAGCTGCCTGTTAGAGTGCATCCACGACGATAGGCCGGCAGCGGCGAGTGGCAAATAAGGTTTACCTTATAAAGCTCGCCCGCCTGTCTCCTCCAGAGCCGACAGCGACCACAGAGTCAGTAGCGCGGCAATGGCGATGT